>JADFLA010000043.1 GCA_022564635.1 Nanobdellota archaeon
TTATCACCTCTTTTTTAGACGACAATCATGCTATTTTTAGACGAGAACTAGTATTTATATTTTATGAATTGTGGGACAGCCTGGTTCATCATGCCCACCCCTATCAATAGGCACTTTAGGTACAGTCCCATCATCTGGATCATAAAGCGGTAAAAACATCGATCCCTTGGAATGAGTAACATGATACTGTTTTCGGGTAGGTGATTCTTTTGAGGCAGTCATAAAGTCGTGAATAGTTAAAGTGAGTATTTAAACTTTTCTATTTTTACCTTTGAATAGTAATGACATATACAAAGATTCTATTAAACTAAAACAAGCTAAGCATTAACTCAAATACTCTTTTTTTATCAATTTACCCCAAATGCTCATACTCCCCATACGTAAAGAAACCAACTAACTGCTTTAATCTTGCCAATTTTGGAAACAAATCTTTTTCTAAGCTGCTGACATTCTCAAACAACTCAAAAACCTCTGGTTTAAATATATATATTCCGGCATTAACAATGTTTGTTGAGCTTTGTTTTGGCTTTTCCTGAAAATCTACAATAAAATCCCCATCCAAAATAGCAGTTCCGTAACCATGGATTTTTTCTCTTGTCATTAAACCCATTGTAGCCATTTTATCTAACTCCAGATGTTTTTTTATCATTTTCATTAAATCAAAATTATTGTAAGTGTCTCCAGACATAACAATAAAGCTGTTGTTTATTTTATCTTTGACAGATTTTAATGCTTCTGCATTTCCTCTTGCATCAGTCTCCACTATTTCAACATTAATTTTTGATTCAGAAATCTCATTTAATAATAAATTAATATTTTTTGTATGTTGGGTAACAATGTATAAGTTATTTATTCCATATTTAATAAAAAATTCGAGCTGGCCTTTTATCAATGTTTTTCCTTTTAATTTTTTAAGAAGATTTTTTTGATGCTCTCCTTTTATCAATAAAACAGCTGTATTTATAGACTGGTCTTGCAATCCTTTTCTCAAAAAGAACTCCATTGCCTGGCTTCTTGATCTTATTACAGATCCATCCACCTTGCTGTCTACCAAATCAAGCAAAGATTTGTCCAGACTTATAGCGACTTTAGATTTCTTCATATTATTCTATTTTTTTAGTTTATATATTGAATTTTAATATTATTGAAGTATGAAATAGTAGTATATATTCATACTTTTTATATTTTTCTATTTTGATATATATTGCAGTATATATTTATTAACGAAAGATTTAAATACTAATAGTATGAACTATTCATACTAATATGACACAGCACAAAGAAGTAAAAAAAGAATGGGGAAAAGAGATTTGGATAACCAACAGAGATTACTGTGGAAAAAAGTTAATCCTAAACAAAGGTTTCAGATGCTCAATGCATTATCACAAAAACAAAGATGAAACATTCTATATATTAAAAGGCAAGGTTTTGATGGAAATAGGCATGCAAAAAAACATAATGCTTCCTAATGATTCAATATTGATAAAACCAGGTCAAAAACATAGATTTACTGGTTTAGAAGATTCCGAAATAATAGAATTCTCAACGCATCATGAAGATTCTGACTCGTACCGCGATGAAGTTTCAGGAAAGGTTGATTTAGATAAGTTGGAGCTACCAGAATGAAATGCTTAATAACTGGCGGAGCAGGTTTTATTGGATCAAACCTAGCTTTGGAATTGGAAAAACATGAACATGAAGTTGTAGTGGTAGATAATTTACTAACTGGAAACAAAAACAATTTAGAAGGATTCAAAGGAAAATTTATTGAGTTAGATATTTCAGAGCCATTTGATATTAATAATAACTTTGATATTATTTTTCATCAAGCAGCTATTACAGATCCAAGACATCCAAATGATGAAGAAACCTACAATAAAAATATACAAGGCTTCAATAATATAATAAATCTTGCACAGAAAAATAATGCAAAATTAATCTATGCTTCTACTGCAGGATTGTACGGTAACGGATCAACTCCAATGAAAGAAGACCAGGAAAAAGAAATTCTAAGTGTATATGGAAAATCAAAAATAGAGATGGATGAAATTGCTGCTTCTTTATTTGATAAAATGCATATTGTAGGATTAAGATACTTTAATGTTTTCGGACCTAGAGAGATGTATAAAGGCAGAGCTGCTTCTATGATTTATCATTTAGGAAAGCAAATTAAGTCTGACAACAAACCAAGAATCTTCAAATTTGGAGAGCAAAAACGGGACCATATCTATGTAAAAGATGCAGTCGAAGCTACAATTATGGCTGTAAATATAAAAAAAAGCTGTATTATAAATGTAGGAACGGGTATAGCGACAACTTTTAATGATCTAATAAAAATTTTAAATGAAGTTTTGGGAAAAAATCTTGAGCCAGAATATTTTGACATGCCTTACAATCCAAAAACATACCAAAGCAATACGCAAGCAGATACAACAAAAACAGAAAATATTCTAGGCTTTAAATCAAAATGGTCATTAAAAGATGGCATTAAAGATTATTTCAGTTGGTTAGATAAAAATGGATGGGATAATGAATAAACTAATAGGTATTATTGAACAATTCAAGAACAAAAAAATCCTAGTATTAGGGGATGTAATGCTGGATAAATACATATGGGGAGATGTATCTAGGATAAGCCCAGAGGCTCCTGTGCAGGTTGTGAATGTTGTCAAAGAAAGTTACTCCCCAGGTGGTGCTGCAAACGTAGCAAATAATATAGCAGCACTAAACGCAAAATCATTAATGGTTGGTGTTGTTGGAAAAGACTTAACAAAAAATCAATTAGTAGAGGAACTTGAAAAAAGGAATATCGATGTAAGTGGTCTAATAGACGATGAAAACAAAAGGACAATCAGAAAAGTCAGGGTCTTTGGAAGAAACCAACAGCTATTAAGATTTGATTATGAAAAGAAAGGATACGTAGATAATAAAATAGAAAGTAATATTTTTGATTTTATTTTAAAAAAAATAGATGAAATTGATGCTATTATAGTCTCTGATTATGCAAAAGGTACAATAACAAAAAATCTCATGGAAAAATTGATCGCACTTTGTAAAGAAAAAAATAAGATAATTGTAGTTGATCCTAAACCAAAGCACAAGGAATACTATAAAAATGCAACCTTAATTGCCCCAAACCATACAGAAGCGCATCAAATGACTAGTTTATTAGAAGAAGAACCTTCAGGAGTAGAGATAGAAAAAATAGGAAAGCAATTATTGAAAGAGATGAATAGTACTGTTTTGATAACAAAAGGGAAAAAAGGTATGTCACTGTTTGAAAAAGATGGACGCATAACAAATATACCCACATTTGCAAAAGAAGTCTATGATATTATAGGTGCAGGAGATACCTCAGTTGCTACCTTAACACTTGCTCTTGCATCAGGAGCATCATTTGAAGAAGCCGCTATAATTGCAAATCATGCAGCTGGAATGACAGTTGGAAAGATAGGAACCTCTACAGTCGGTATAGAAGAATTAAAGGAAAGCATTGAAAATGAATAAAGCAATCTATATCGATAGAGATGGGACATTGGTAGAAGATCCTAACTATTATGTTTACAAACTAGAAGATTTTGGGCTATTGCCGGGTGTAGTTAAAGGACTAAAAGTCCTTTCAAAAGAATTTATTTTCATTATAATAACAAACCAATCAGGAATTGGTAGAGGTGTGCACACATTAAAGGATACAGAAAAATTCAATGAAAAACTGATTAATGAATTAAAAAAAGAAGACATTGAAATTAAAAAAATATACATATGTCCCCATGCGCCTGAAGATAACTGTGACTGTAGAAAACCGAGTATAAAGTTTATCAAAGAAGCAGAAAAAGAATTTGATATAGATTTAAAAAAATCCTGGGTGATAGGTGATAAGCCCATTGATGTTAAGATGGGAGAAAAATCGGAATGCAAAACAATTTATGCATTGACAGGACATGGAAAAGAATATTTTAAAGACTTAGAAAAAAGCAACCTAAACCCAGACTTTGTTGCAGAAGATTTTCTAAAAGCTGCAAAATTCATTATAAACAATATAAAATAAAAATATTAATAATAAAAATAATTATATTAAAAAAATGTCAAATAAAAAAATAAAAACTATTAACGAATTAAAGAATATAGTTGAGGAATTGAAAAGGGACAATAATAAAATTATAACTACTAATGGTGTCTTCGACATCATTCATATTGGCCATATAAGATATTTACAAGAAGCAAAAAAGCTTGGAGATATACTTATAGTAGGTATTAATTCTGATTCTTCTGTAAAAAGAATTAAAGGTCCAGAAAGACCATTAAATAATGAAAATGATCGTGCCGAAGCCTTAGCGGCCCTTGAGTGTGTTGATTATGTGACTGTATTCACTGAAAACGATCCAATTATTTTCCTTCAAGCTATAAAACCAACTATTCATGTAAAAGGAGGAGATTATAATATGAGCCAAATAATTGAAAAAGATACTGTTAAAGAAAACAAAGGAGAAGTTAAGTTGATTCCAAAAGTTAAAAGCTATTCAACGACTGATTTGATAAAGAAGATTGTTGGGTTGTACAAAGATAATTGATTCTTACCAACAACTTTTAAATATAGTACTTATTCTACACCCCAAATGAAACTCTCGATAATAATCCCAGTATATAATGAAGAAAAACATATTTTAGAAGTAATTAATAGAGTAAAAAAAGTAAAATTAAACAACATAATAAAAGAGATAATTATTGTTGATGATTTCTCAACTGATAGTACAAAAAAAATCCTGTCAGAATTAAAAGATTCCAGTCTAAAGATATTTTTTCATCATAAGAACCATGGAAAAGGGGCTGCAATAAGGACAGCTCTAAAACACGCAACAGGAGATATTATCTTAATCCAAGATGCTGACTTGGAATATAATCCTATAGAATATGAAAAATTGTTAAAGCCTATTGTTGAAAATAAAACAAAGGTTGTTTATGGTTCT
Organism: Nanobdellota archaeon; assembly: GCA_022564635.1. Lineage (GTDB taxonomy): Archaea > Nanobdellota > Nanobdellia > Woesearchaeales > GW2011-AR4 > JACPJP01. The sequence continues at coordinate 4,968 of JADFLA010000043.1, forward strand.
AGAATAGAAGCAATTAGAAAGAATTTAAAAAATATGTATAAGCTGCATTATTTTGGAAATTTGTTCCTGACAATAATAACAAACATATTGTATGGGGCAAAAATAACTGACATGGAAACTGGTTACAAGGTATTCAGAATAGAAGTAATTAAAAATATAAAATTAAAGGCAAAAAGATTCGATTTTGAACCTGAAATAACAGCAAAGATACTAAAAAAAGGTTACAAAATAACAGAAGTTCCGATTTATTTTGTAGGAAGAAAATTTAATGAAGGAAAAAAGATAACATGGAAGGATGGTATAAAAGCCTTGTATTATCTGATTAAATATAGGATTGCAGACTAGGATTTTAGAACCTAACCCTTTCCTCATTTCAACGAGAAAACTTCATTAATTATGAACAATAGTGAAATTTCCTTTAGTTTAGTAAAGTTTTCACTTCGTTCAAACTTTATAAACAATCAATAAATTTTAAATAACATCCCGTGTTCATTCTCAAAAATGAATGTATTAATCACGGGTATTGCTGGCTTTATAGGCAGTTCGACAGCGCGAGAACTCCTCAAAAAAGGTAATTGCAACATAATAGGTATAGATAACTTTAATGATTACTATAACCCAAAATTCAAAGAAGAGAATATTAGAGATTTAAAAATAAAGCTTTATAGATGTGATATAAGGGATATCAACAAACTTAAGCAAATCTTTCACGAGAATAAGATAGAAAAAATAATTCATCTTGCTTCCATGGTTGGTGTGAGGTACAGTATAACAAATCCGCTTATTTATGAGGAGGTCAATATCAAAGGCACCTTAAATTTGCTTGAACTGGCAAAAGAATATAAGTGCAAAAAAATTGTTTTTAGCTCAAGTTCAAGTATATATGGAAATAATAAGAAAATACCTTTTTCTGAAGAAGATAACGTAAGTCCAATATCGCCATATGCGGCCACAAAAAGATCTGCAGAGATTCTATGTCACACCTATCATATGCTTTATCAAATTCCTATAATTTGCTTGAGATTTTTTACAGTTTATGGTCCTAGTGGAAGGCCAGACATGGCACCTTATAAGTTCACTGAAAAAATTTTAAACAATCAAGAAATAGAAGTTTATGGTGATGGAACGGCCAAAAGAGATTATACCTATATAACGGACATAGTTTATGGTATAATAAAGAGCCTAGACATTGATATAGGCTACAAAATAATAAACTTAGGAGATAACAATCCTGTGGAGCTCAATAAATTAATCAGCTTAATTGGAAAAAATCTAAACAAGAAGCCAAAAATAATTTTTAAAGAACCGCAAATTGGGGATGTGGAACAGACTTATGCCGATATAAGAGCAGCAAAAACTCTTCTTGGCTATGAACCAAAAGTAAAAATAAAGGAAGGAATTGAATTATTATGCCACTGGTACTTAAAAAACAGGGCTGGCAGCAATTAAACTATTTTTGAGGGCTTTTCTTCCTCAATATACACCCTATACCAGATATTGAATATTCCAAGGCTCCAGAGTTGCCTTCCATAAAATAGTTTTGAGCTATTATAATTGTCAAATATTTTTTTAATATAATTTTTATTAAAGAATTGGTCATTAATCTTATTTTCTATTAAATTTCTAAAATACCCCCTTAATTCTTTTGATAACCACCGATCTAACGGAACTTGGAAAGGCTGTTTTTTTCTATGTAATATTTCCTTAGGTAACAAATTTTTGAACGATTTTTTCATTATAAATTTTGTTGTACTGCCTTTTAGTTTTAACCTTGAAGGTATGTTAAACGCATATTCCACAAGTCTATGGTCAAGAAAAGGAACTCTTGCTTCTATACTAAAAGCCATGCACATCTTATCCGGCTTCATAAGTAAATCTTCAGGAAGATAAGTCTTTAAGTCCATATACGTAATCTGGTTAAGAAAATCTTTTGTATTTGAAAAATATTCTTCATTTAGATGTAAATAATTGTTTTTTGTTAAATAAAATTTTTTCAGAAGTTTATTTTTTTCTTCATCATCAAATACCGAAATTATCTCGAGATATGATTTTGCTTTATTCTCACTTATATACGATAAAAATTTCCCAAGCCTATCATATATTTTAGTTCCTGTTGAGGTTGAATACCTATATACCCTATCTAGTAAAGGATTAGGTACAGCTTTAATAAGAGCAGGTATAAAATTTCTGCGAATTACTTTTGGCATAAATTTGATTTTATTTCCCAAAGCCATAAACTTGTATTGGTCATAACCTGCAAACAGTTCATCTGCTCCATCTCCTGATAAAATCACCGTAACACTCTTGGTAGCTTCTTTTGACAGAAAATATACTGGAACTACAGCTGGATCTGCCAATGGTTCATCCAGATGCCATACTATTTTTGGCAGTTCCTTAACTATATCTGGCTTTATTACAAATTCGTGATGCTTTGTTTCAAAAATATCAGATACTTTTCTGGCATATCCTAACTCATTACCTAAGACATCATATTGAAAACCCACCGAGTAAGTATTTATATCCTTAACACCCAACTTTTTCATCATAGCTACAACTGAAGAAGAGTCTATTCCTCCGCTAAGATAAACACCTAAAGGCACATCACTCATCAATCTTTTTTCTACAGAATCCATAAATAGGTTAAAAATATTTTTTGCACAAATTTCCTCGTTGTAATTTTTATTATTTATTGTAACATCCCAATATTTTTCAGTATTAAGTTTATTTTTCTTGCAATCAAAAACAATCATATGGCCTGGCTTTAATCTATAAATATTCTTTAATATAGTTTCATTGCTGTGTATATATCTAAACATCAGGTATTCATTCAAAGAATTTACATTTATCTCTCTCTCAACAGTTTTATCTTCCAAAATAGTCTTTATCTCTGAAGCAAAAATGAATTTTTGTTTATTGTAGTAATAATACAATGGTTTAATACCTAGTCTGTCTCTGGCTAAAAAAATAGTTTTTTTCTTTGAATCATATAATGCAAAACTAAAAAATCCATTAAAATATTTTAAGCAGTTAGTTCCATATTCCTCGTATGCATGCACAACTGCCTCTGTATCTGTATTGGAAGAAAATGAATGTCCTTTATTCTTTAATGACTCTTTTAATTCTTTAAAATTGTATATTTCTCCATTATAAACCAGTGCTATTGATTTGTCCTCATTAAACATAGGTTGATTGCCAGACTTAGTTAAATCTATTATACTCAATCTTCTATTCCCCATAGATAGATTCTTATCGACAAAGTAGCCTTTGGAATTCGGACCTCTATGCACCATACTAGAACACATCTTTCGTAGAAGGATTTTATCCGGAAAATTAAAGCCACAAATCCCGCACATTTTATAAGTTAGTCCTCTTTATTATAAGTTCAGCCAAAATGCCCAAAAAAGCAATTTGTATAGCCGTCAAAATTACCATCGCACCGCCTAATCCAAATGATTCAAATAAAATAAAATCTCTCATTAATTTTAAAGCTCCAAGAATAAATAAAAATGCGCTTATTGGGATGAAAACATTCAGGGGTTTAAAGAAGATGGTAAGTCTAAAAATCAAATTTGTAAATCCTATAAAATCTTTAATTGGGTGTATCATCGATTTACCTTTCCTTCCGTAATAGTTTATTGGTATGTATTTAATATTATAATCATTTGTCAAACAAGCAATAGTCAAAGTTGTTGTAAAAGAAAATCCATCTGGAAATAGGTTCATAAAACGCAATGCTATGCTTCTTTTAAAAATCCTTAATCCGGAATTTAAGTCAGGAATTTTTGTTTTAGTTACGTACTGAGCAAAGTGCTTAAGAAACCATTTAGCTGGTCTTCTCAAAAAAGGAATTTTAACTATTCTCCCTGTTCTTGTACCAACTACCATATCATATTTTTTTGAATAATTTATCAGAGAAGGTATTGGTGAAGTAGGGTAAGTATTATCGCCATCTATAATTAATATATAATCTGATGCCATGTTTTTTATGGCTGTTTTTAATGATGCACCATAACCCTTATTCATGCGATGTCTTATTAATTTTATATCTTTAATTTTAGAAAGTATTTCCGCTGTTTTGTCATTACTTCCATCGTCAACAACTATAATATCAATTTTATCCTTTAAGTTTTTTATAGATTTTTTAATATTCTCAATAGTATTTTCTATAGTTTTCTCTTCGTTGTATGCTGGTACAACAATAGATATTCTAACCATAAGTTCGGCTAAACATAACGTCTTTATAAAATTAACTTTTTAAGAGAATTGTGCAGTTAACCCCATAATAAAAAAATAATAATCAAATCTTCCTCATAGTTGATGTAGAGACTTTTAAAATAAAAAGGATATATGTTCTGGAACATAAGCAAAATATCTTTTTATTTCAAAATAATAATGCACAATGTAAAAAATCAGAATCCATAGCAAAATAAATATTATTTTTAATTGTTCATAAAGTTTATCATTATGAACACTAGTAATTTTTTTATGCTTAATTTTACGATTCATTTTATTTCGTTGACTAGCCAGTTATCTTTGTTATAAAGATTTATAGTATATTTTTCCAATAAATTGTTTGTCATATTTAAATTTTTTTCAGTATGACGAATTTCTTTGATTGTAAACTCCCTATATTTGGCAAATGAGCCATTATTGACCATTATATGGGTTATTCCTAATTTTTTTAGATCTTCATAATAATCCTTTTCATTTTTATATTTAGAATAATTGATATAAACTTGTGTTGTTGGGTTAGACCAAACATAGTCTCTTTCCAAGAAAAATCCCTTTACGTCTCTAAAAAGAAGTATTTTTGAGTTCTCTGGCAGATTAGAATTAATGAATTTAGATGGCTTATATATTGGAGCTTGTCTATCATAAAAACTGTCTTCTGATTCAAATCCAAGAGCAACAACAAGATCTTTGGTATTTCCACCGAACCATATTATAAGATTGAAACTAAAAGTAAATATTAACAGGATCTTTAAGATTTTTGAAAGATACCTATTTTTGAATAATTCTATTATAACATAGGCTGATATAACTGCTATCAAAGGAGCAGCATAAAGTAAATACCTGCCAACATTGGCTATAAAAAACCACAAAGTTATATAAATAAATATAAAAAAAAAGAGGGCATTTAAAATTTTATTCTTTTTCCTAAAGAAAAAATAGAAGGGTAAAAATGTAAGAAAGAACGGCCCTAAACGCTCTCCTTCATGAATATTTCTGTCCCTTAAAAGATTAAAATCGTCCTCCCACTGAACTATTTGCACATGCAAGTCCCATGGCAACCTTATGTAGTTAACGATACTTAGCTCCCTTCCCAAAAGTTCATTTTTTCCAAATTCTTGGTGTTCTTTATCCCAATAATTTCCGCCAAAAAAATCATTAAAAAATGGCCAAACAGGATTTCCGGTAAAGACATAACTTTTTACTAGCCAAGGCATAGTTATTATAAACGCGATTAGACAAAAAACCAATATTTTAAAAAATACATCTTGGAAGTTAATCTTATTTTTTGCTAGTCTTAAAAACAGGTTATAGACCAATAAAATAATAATGCCTACAAAAGCCAATACACCTAAAGTTTTTGATGAAATTGCAAAGCCTATAAAGATTGCGGATAAGTAAAGCCATGAGTTCTTTTTTGAATGAAAATGCATAAACAGACCATAAATTGATAAAAAAACAAACAATGCGAGTTGGATATCTATGTAAGCTGTTGAAACAAACTCAATCACCATTGGGAAACTATAGAAAATCAAAGAAGCCAAAATTGCTATTCTTGTATTAAAAAAATTTTTACAGAAAGAGAAGATTGCTAATACCAATGTAACACTTAAGGCATATGCAAAAAGATGGCTTAAAATACTGCTGGAGAGCAAAAGTCCCACCATGCTTATCATATCAATTAGCGAAGGTAGGTTTGAGAAAAAAATATGCGGTATATATATAATCTTATGATTTTCAATATATATCTTCGGGACAGCAAGATGGTATGCTAATGAATCGTGATTCCATGGAGGGGAAAAGCTGATAATAAAATTAAGTATAACAAATAATGATAAAAAAAGAAGCAGAATAGTGAAGAAATTGAATCTCAATTTTTTTATAGTTTTTTTTATGTTTTTAACGAATTGAAATAAAATTAATATTATCTTTATTATATCTTTAATTAACAAGATAAAAAGCAATAATAAAATTGAGATAAATATTGATTTAAATAATAATCCTGTAACGCCTAAAAAAAATGCAGTATAAGCTAAAATTACCAATCCCAAGGGAAAGGAAAATATAAATCTCTCAAGGAAGGATTCAGATTTTATACCAACTAATCGTAAAATTCTTTGGCCTAATGCAACCGCAACTAATGCAACAAGAATAAAATAAAAAATTTCTATCATTCCAACTCCGCTATAAATAGATTAATTTCAAGAATATTCCGCGTTTTAAAAAGTTTCTGTTCTTAGAGTCATGAAGCGAACCAGGGGTGGTGGAGGTAACCACCATGGCCCTGAAATCTCCAACTAAGAGAAAAGGATACTGGAAGAATTATGAACAAGCAGATATAAAAGATTATCGCAAAGTTTGGAATATTACTAAGGAAATCGTACAGAAAGGAGACATTCCATTTAAACTCAAGAAGCGAGGAAGACATCCAAAGCTTAAGCTTTGGATGTATGTTTCCTTAGCTGTAATCTATGTTTATTTTAATGACCCATTCCGCGAAACAGAACAGTTGCTCACTCTTCTTACAGGGAAAAAACTAGACCATTCTAACATTGTACGTTGGTTTGGTAAGCTTGACCCTTCCTACATTGATAAGCTAGTCTATAAGGTTCATCTCCAAATAATTAAACAGAATAACAAAGGAGATTACTTAGCGGATAGTAGCGGAGTTAGTTGTGATCAATACCAAGATACACTTCATCGAGGAGAAACCATAAGAGAGCTTACTCATTGGAAACTTCATATCTTCGCGCAATACCTTC
>JADFLA010000044.1:0-810 GCA_022564635.1 Nanobdellota archaeon
GACCCACTACGAGTCTTACAAATTTTTTTGGTTCATTGAACTTGTAAATGGATTTTACCAAAGGAAGACTGGCATGAAAATGGTCAAATGTGTCTGCTATTTGGTGGGTGCTGCTGCCCCCATCTTTCTTTTGAAAGTATTGACCATATCCTAGGCCCATGGCCACTTTTAAAAGAAAGACGATGGCCAGGAATTTCCAGGAAAGTTTTTCATGATGGAACCAGGAAAACGTTCTGATAGCAAGCAGGAACAATAGGGTGTAAAATATGATCAAAGCAGTTTCCATAGAAAAAGGTCGGACAAAAATATCCATTAAAATAATTACTTTTGCTTCTTCTTTTTCCAAATTACCAGGATGATAACAAAAGACCCGCCTTCCATGCTCGAAACCGCACTGCAACTTGGACTGTTACCTGAAGAATATGACAAGATAATCGAGATACTTGACAGAGAACCAAACTATACGGAGTTGAGTATTTTCTCCGTCATGTGGTCAGAACATTGCAGCTATAAGAACTCAATACATTGGTTAAAGCAACTGCCCAGGAAAGGAGATCATATTTTGGTGGAGGCAGGCGAGGAGAATGCCGGATTAGTGGATATTGGTGACGGTCTGGCCTGTGCCTTTAAGATCGAATCTCACAACCATCCATCTGCCATTGAGCCCTATCAGGGTGCTGCAACCGGAGTTGGTGGGATACATAGGGATATCTTTACGATGGGCGCTCGCCCTATAGCTGCTTTGAACTCGCTTCGTTTTGGGGAGCTTGACAACGAAAGGACAAAGCATTTAATGAAGGAAATTGTAAA
>JADFLA010000044.1:820-11800 GCA_022564635.1 Nanobdellota archaeon
AAAGGTATTGGTGATTACGGAAATTGCTTTGGTGTGCCAACAATTGGGGGTGAGGTTTACTTCAACGAATGTTACCAGATAAACCCATTGGTGAATGCCATGTCCATTGGTATCGTTGAAATAGGGAAGACTGTTTCAGCAATCTCGACCGGTGTAGGCAACCCAGTTTATATTATTGGCTCAGCTACCGGTAAGGATGGTATTCACGGTGCCACGTTTGCTTCTGAAGATATCAGCAAAGATTCATCCGAAAAACTACCGGCGGTGCAGGTTGGTGATCCGTTCCAGGAAAAGCTCTTGCTAGAGGCAACCCTGGAAGCGATCCAAACAGGCGCCATTGTTGGCATGCAGGATATGGGAGCAGCCGGTATCACGTGCTCCACTTCGGAAATGTCAGCAAAAGGAAAGCATGGAATGAAGATATGGCTTGACAAAGTGCCGACCCGTCAATCTGCGTTCACCAATGCCGAACCCATGAAACCATTTGAGATACTTCTTTCGGAATCCCAGGAAAGAATGCTGGTAGTAGTAGAAAAAGGAAAAGAGAAAGAGTTAGAGGATGTATTTGAAAAGTGGGATCTCAATTGTGCTATCATAGGTGAGGTAACAGAAGGTGAGATGTTGGAGTTCTATATGGATGAGGAGTTAGTTGCCCATTTACCCGCTGATCCCTTGGTACTAGGCGGTGGTGCCCCGGTTTATCAAAGGGAATATTCTGAACCTGATTATTACGCCAAACTTAATGAGTTTACAATTAATGATGTGCCTGAGGTCAAAGATGTGTATGAGGCAGCAAAGCAGCTATTGGCTTCACCCAACATCGCATCCAAGAAATGGGTATCTGTACAATATGATTCAATGGTTGGGATCAATAACACTTCCACTAATGAGATATCCGATGCCTCGATCATCCGGATAAAGGACTCGAAGCGCGCATTATTAGTTACCGTTGATTGTAATGCTTACTATGTTTGGGCTGATCCATTGACGCAGGTTTATATTAATTATTCTAAATTTAAAAATGAGGAAGATTATTATGAGGAATTAAAAAAATTAAAAATAACCCACATATTAGTTAACGAGGGCTTTAAGATTGAAATAGAGGGTTCTATATATAGTGAGCATCGTTATAGTAGAAGAATTTTAGGATTGACAGATAACTTATTAAAAAAATATACAACAAATCTATATGATAAGATAAATCCGTACAATGGAGACAGGATATTAATTAATGAGCTTAAATAAGATGAGTAGCAAATTAAAAACTTTATTTATTTTATTATGGATACTGTTTATTTATATTGCACATTATTATTTCGAAATAAAGAAATATCTTGCCTATGTGCCGGAGCATTTACCTTTCTTATTCTAGCAGGTATGCACCACATGAGCCGATTAACAATAATCTTTTTAAATTAACCACTTTAACATAAGTTTTATGAGTGTGGTGACTATACTACTGTTTTTTGTGTACTGCTATGGCTTAGGTTTTACTATATCATCTTTTGTAAAAAATTCAGAAAACTTTCTTGAAAGAAATCTAATGAGGATTGGTTTTGGACTTTCATTTTTACCTTTGTTAGCTCTTATCCTTAATATGTTCAAAATACCTGCTGACTGGAAAATTATTCTTGTATTAAGCTTAATATATCCGTTATATTATCTGTTCAGAAACTATAAGAAATTTAATTTTACTTTTAAACTGACTAAAACTAATTTAAGCATTTTTATCATGCTTATTATTTTCTTTTTTAATTTTTATATTTATGGAACTGGAGCTTTCAATTATCCTTACTTAGAAGATGATGATTCATGGGCCCATGCGATTGGTGTAAAATATTTTTCTATAGAGAAAAATGCTTTTAATGAAGAAACAAAGCAAGTACGTTATATAAATCCCTATCCTCCAGCTTATGATATATTGCTTGGAATATTGCATCAAACCAATAATTCAATTTATTGGACATTAAAGTTCTTTAATGCTCTGATCATTTCTTTAAGCACAGTTTTCTTTTATTTTTTGGTGAAAGAATTTACTGGAAATAAAAACAAGGCATTATTTGCAACTTTTGCTTTAATGTCAATTCCTGCTTATATGTCCCACTTTATCTGGTCTATATCAATTGCAGTTCCATTATTTTTTGTTGTTTTTTATGCTGCTGAAAGAATTAAATATGATAAAAAGTGGTGGATTTTGACATCATTAGTAATGATAACCCCGCTTATTTCTTCTCCTACGCATAGCACTTACTTTGGCATTTTCTTTGTATTGTACTTTTTATCAAAAATCATAATAGAGAAAAAAATATCCTTATACCTCACACTTGCAGGAATTGCGGGAATTTTTGGCTCCTTAATTATTTGGTGGGGCCCTATGATTATTTCATATGGATTTTCTGGAGCTTTATTGGGTGTAGGCCTTAATCCTTCAACTAATAGTGTCACAAATATCGGGGGAACTGGAGACAGAATTTATACATTTACTGATTTTTTTATCGCAAATAAACAAAATATGATAAACAATCCAATAGGAATTGGTATTGTTTTGACCCTTCTTTTTGTCATAGGATTAATTTATTCAATTTTCAAGTATAAAGATTATCTTAAAAAACATATAAAGATCACATTATTTCTTTTTATTACTGCAATGTCAGCTATTTTACTTTTTCTTTCCCGTGCTTATAATAAAACTATATGGTGGGGTGGAGCAGCAGGACGGGCAGAACAGCCTATCCCATTTAACGTTTTTCTTTCAGATCAGCTCTTTGTAGTTTTATTTATTGCATTAATGGTATTTACACTGGTAACTTTAGTCGTTGTTAGATATACTAAAAAAGACTTTAATGATAACTACCTAATCACTGTAATCATCTGGCTCATCTTTACATTTTATGCAGTAAATGCAGCCCCTTATATTTTTAAACTATCACCATTCAGGGCTTGGATGCTGTTGGCAATACCATTATGTATTATAGTAGCAGAGGGTGCCATTGGAACCATGAATCTTGCCAACAAGGTAAGTGGAAAATTCGGAAAATCCATTGTTTTTATTCTTTTATTGACTGGAATCTTTTTTACCTCAACACAACAGAAAATAGCTGTAAATACTGCAACTTGGGGTCCAGGGGGATTTTGGACCTCTAATGAGGAAATAGGATCATATATATGGATGAAAGATAACTTACCTAAAAACTCGAATGTTTTCACATATAGAAATAGTGCTGTAGTTATTGGAATGGACATGTACACATGCCATTGGTGTGATTATGTAAGAAATTACAGAATTGATGGATTTAATCAAAGTGCACAGGAAACTTATGATTGGCTGAAAAATAAAAATTATGAGTACCTAATTATAGATGGACTAACAGTGAGAAAATTTGGTATTGAAGACTCAAATGAAAAAATACGGGAACTAGCCGAGTCTGGATTATTTCAACCTGTTTTACAAAATCAAGGTGCTGTGATATTCAAGATATAACTGAGAAATTAAAAATTGGATGTAGACAAATTATATCCTAATATAAAATATTGTTTTATTGTGAATTATTTATGGAACCTTTTATGGAATTAACTGTATTTTGTTTTGATATAACGCCCATGTCTTTTCTCTTCCAACCTGTATTAGGGATTCTCCAATTATCCCCATACATGTCTTTCAAATAACCTTTGCTTTTTTTGGGAATTCTAAATTTAATCCCATAGAAATTTATTGTCGATAAATGTTCGAAATAATGTTTTGGTATTTTTAATAAACTATAATCATATCGTTTTAGTTTATATAACTTGTTTAAAGTATTGTGCAATTTCCCTATTAGCGTTTTGGGTAATATCTTAAACAGTCCCTTAATAATTGTGTATATAAAATGTGATGATATAACATTTTTTATAGGATCACTAACAATATAAAATTTAGGGTTTTTTAATATAAATGACTCTTGTCTGTTGTAAGGGCCTTTCACGAAACGAATATTCTTCCAATCTTTTGGATTTATGTTATTAGACAATAATACCTGAGCGATGTTCTTAAAGCGATAATATTCAACTTTATTTTTATAATTAAAACAGGATAATAATCTTTCCAATCTTTCCATGTTTCTAAAAAATATGGAAAAAATTGATTTCTTTTCTTCGTGATAATCACAAACATAATGTCCATTAACAAGACGCCATAAGTGAAGATCTATATTTATATATCCCATCTTCCAATCTTTTTTCCATATTTTGAGCCGATCAAAAGCAAATTTTGATATATATCCCTTTTTGTTCAATTCGTTGCAGATGTCTTTTATTTTTGGAAATTTACTCGCGTATGTCCCAAGGTCAATCTCGTCGTCCCAAGAGATTATTTTTTTATTCCGCATATATCCTAATAATGTGCCATCTTCTATCCAATATACTAATCTGTATTTATCTAAGACTTTCTTTACGTCTTTTAACATACTTATTGCTTTTTTATGTAATTCGTCTATATCAATAATGGTTTCAATTTTCTTATTCGGATTTAAGTTTTTTTTAGTAAGTGGCATTTTTGTAGTTTTATGAATTTTGTTAAGAATTCCCGTTTCAATATAAAAATTTAACCTTTTATTGACTGAATTGATTTTCAAATAGTTTTTTATATTTGAACAATTTTTGTTTCTATTATGGTAACCGCATCATCAGCAATAATACTTAAAGATAAGAAAATCTTATTGGTTAAGCGATCTAATTATACAGAAATATTCCCTCAATGTTGGGCATGTCCAGGGGGCTTGGCTGAAGGAAACGAATCGGCAGAAAAAACTGTTTCACGTGAAGTAAAAGAAGAAATTAACTTTAATTTCAAACCAACAAGATTATTTTCTACAGGCAAATATCAAGAAAGAGTTCTTTATAGGTTTCTCGGTGATTGGCATGGTCAAGTAAAAATTCAAAAAGGCGAATTATCTGACTGGAATTGGTTTTCTTATGAAGAGGCAATTAAGTTAACACTAGCTTTTGATTATAGAGAAATTATCGAAAAATTACATAAAGAAAAATTAATTTAAATAACATAACTACCCTAACATATATTGCATTATTGTTAACAAAATTGGTACTTTCACTCTAATGAAAAGATATATATTTTCAATATCCTTAGAAAATTAATGACTTAATATAAATGGTAAAAATGCTAGAGACATTTAAGAGAATACAAGATGAAGTAGAATCAGCTACAAACGGTGTGGTAATTGATACTGAAATATTTAAGAAATATTATTTACCATTAATACAGTATTACATCAAAGATCGAGAAAATAAAAAGGTAGACACTTATGTGATAGGTCTACAAGGAGGTCAAGGAGTTGGAAAGACTGTTTTAGTGACTCTAATTAAACTTTTTTTAAAATCTATAGATTACAAAATAAAAGGATTTTCTATTGACGATTTCTATAAGTCGAATGATGAAAGGCTAGAAATGGCTAGAGTTTATAAAGGAAATCCTTTTTATCAAATTAGCAGGGGTATGCCTGGAACACATAGATATATCCAATTATATGATGCATTGAAAAAAGCTAAAAAAGGAAAATATTTTGAAGTACCTTATTTTGATAAGTCCCTTTATAATGGAAGAGGAGATTTAACCGATAATGTTACACCAGTGCATGAACGACAGGACTTTGTGATACTTGAAGGTTGGTGCGTTAATATACCTTATCTCGAACTTAACAAATTTCCATCAATCATGGTGCAGAATGAATATATCAACAGAGTCTTTAATGAAATTGATCCAAAACAAGAATATTTTAAGGTTGTTATGGGTTATATTAAGCAATATCAAAAAATATGGGATTTATTTGACAATAAGACTTTTATGTTAGGTAAGAAAATAGAATGGATTGAAGAATGGCGTGCTGAACAAGAAGAAAGATTAATCAATTCAAAGGGAAGTGGTATGACAAGAAAAGAAATCCATGAGTTCATAAAACCTTTTATTCCTTTTACATATCTTTTTTATGATAAAGTTGCAAGAACTAAAGAGAATATGGATTGTCTCTTAACAATAGGGAGAGAGCACCTTCCAGAAGAGATTAAAATCCCTAATTTAATTAAATGATTTTTTGAAAAGATATATAAATACTTAAAAAATGCTGAGCTTATGAAAGCACTCATTACCTCTGCTGGATTAGGTACAAGACTAGAGAAAATAAAACATACCAATAAGTGTTTGCTCAATATAGGCCATAAAAGTATAATAGGAAGGTCTATAGCTGCATTACAAAAATATGGTATAAACGACATTTACGTAGTGACCGGTCATTTTGCTGAAAAGGTTGAGAAGGAGGTACAGGATATGGCAACCTGTATTTTTAACCCTTTTTATAAGGTATCTGGTATTGTAGTTTCAATTTGGTGTGCTAAGTCCTTCCTTTATAATAAAAATTTTATCTTTCTTACCGGGGATGTTCTATATGACCATGAGCTTATTGAAAAGATATTAAAGAGTAAAAGAGACATAATCATTCCAATTGAAAAGAAAAATGAGTATGATCATGAGGATTCGAAAGTAATAGTCAGAAATAAAAAAGTAGTAAGCATGGGGAAATCTCTGCCACTTTCCAAGGTGAGTGGAGAATTTTGCTGCATAGCTAGATTTAATAAAAAAGGAAGCAAGTATTTATTTGACAAAATTGATTCATTTCTACGTAGGGAAAAGTTGAATACGCATTTAATGGATGTTTTTAACGAATTAATTGAAGATGGTGTTAATATTACTTCTGCAGATGTTACCGGTATTCCGAGAATTGAAATTGATTTCTTAAAAGACTTAGATTACGCTAAAGAAAAGATATTGCCCCTTATTGATAGAAAGTAGACTTGCTAATTTAGTTGCTCTTATGTACAAAATTTTAGCAAAAAATATTTAAAAAGATATTGTTTCTTCGAGAAAAGATTGATATTATGACTGATAAAGACTTTGTGGTGGAACGGAAAGATTTGGATCTTAATGAGCACGTGATTGTCAAATATAGATTTCAAACTCCTGGTGATTTTCTTAATGCTGCAATTGCATTGTCCAAGGAACAAAGCTTCTCGTGCATTGAAGATCCGATAAAAGAAAAGTTACTTATTAGGAGATTTGCTGCAAAAGTAATTAAAGATTCAATTGTTAAAATACAACAAGATAATAAGCCTGCTCTTCCAACTTATATTTATTCCAAAGATGATGGACCTTTCTTCACCAGAGAAGTAGAACTTGCATTTCCTATTGAGCTGTTTGGTGATAGTCTTATTTTACTATTAGACACTGTTATTGGAGAAATTCACAACATTGCAAAATTCACTGGCATAAAAATTTTAGATATCCAGTTTCCGAAAAGGTTGGAAAAGAAATATGGAGGTCCTGCTTTTGGAATTGAAGGAATTCGAAAAATTGTTGGAAAAGAAAAAGGTCCGATTCTTATAAGTCCTGTTAAACCTTGTGTTGGCCTATCACCAGATGAATTCGCTGAACGTGTTTATCATTGTTTGATTGGAGGTTTTGATGGTGTTAAGGATGACGAACTTCTTCTTGACCCCCCATATTGCCCTTTTGAAGAGCGCGTCGTTAAGACTGTCAAGGCTGTACAAAAAGCTGAGAAAGAAACAGGCAAAAAAAGGTTGTATTTCGCCCATGTGGGTGGCGATATAAATGATATTGATCGTTTTGTCAAGTTTGCTTTGGATAATGGTGTTAGCGGAATAATGTTTTCTCCACTGGTAAATGGCCTGGATATCATCAGAAAATATAAGGGAAAAGTTCCTATAATCTCCCATAATAATTTATCATATGGATTCAGTAGGCATCCACTTATTGGTGTGTCCTTTTCACTGTATGTTAAAATTCAACGGCTTTGCGGTGCGGATATGATTATTTGTCCTGCGCCAGATAGGAGTTTTTATGTGATGGACTACGAAACTCATCGGTCAAATGTAAATGCATGTATTAGTGGCAGTGTCATGCGTAAAACTTTAGCTGGATTTTCTGGTTCCCAAACTCCTGAAACCTTATATTCTCATTACCAATTCCTTGGTCACGATAATTTTGCTATATGTCCAGGTAGTGCTGTGTATGAGCATCCTAATGGAATAGAGGCTGGAGCACGTAGTTTTGTAGAAGCAGTTGAAGCCTTATCCAAAGGGGTATCAATTTTTGAATATGCAAAAAATCATGAAGATTTGAGAGTGTCTTTGGAAAGTTTTAAGAATGAAACCAATCAAAGTTCAGAATCAAAGAATAATAACCTTGACAAGGCCCAGGTAGTTTCAATACCTAATAAGGTATAAGAGTTGATGACCACATGGATTCAATTTCATTACAAAATCTTAAGGAAAAAATTATAATTGTAGGAGGAGATCATCATGCACAACCTCTTGCAAAAATTGCTTATCAATACCTAAAGGAAAAAGGATTGCGGACCGAGATTGTAACTTTTAATGAGAAATACTATGATTATATCTATCAAGCTACCTTAGTTGCCCAGAAGGTTAGCACTTCACCTGATAGATTTTGCGGCATTGTAGGCTGTAAGAACGGGTTTGGAGTAACTACAGTCTGTAATAAATACCCTTTTGTGTTTGCAGCTAGGTGTGATACACCTGAGCAAGCAATTAATGCACGTAAGGTAAATTATAGTAATGTACTTACATTTGGTTCTGATTTCATTAATGAGAATGAATTTAAAAATATAATTGATAATTGGCTTGCCACTGAATTCGATCTTAATGAAAAAAATGAAAGTAGGTTGAAACGATTATTCGCTCTAGAAAGAGAAATCCGTAAGTGAATAGCAGGTTATGCTAATGGCGATTATTCTAACTGGTGCTGTAGGATTTTTAGTGATGTCTCTAAGGAGCAAGTTTTATGGAATAAATTAGATTTTTAATCTTTTTGATTAGTATTGGTTATACCCATTGTGCTTGTTACTTCCGGAATATATTTCTGCAATTCTTTTCTCTTCTCTATGTAAATGTCATATAGGTTTCTTTGTTCATTTGGGTCTGTTCTTAAGTTAAAAAGTCCAGGAGATAAAATTTCTGATCCTCTTATTTCTATGAGCTTCCAATCTCCCTTTATAATTGCTATTTGTTGCAATGCAGGTTCTAATTTGAATCTTCCATATGTTTCAGAGGCCACAAATTCTCTACCATATACATCTTTACCTGTCATCAATGGAAGCAGGCTCACACCATCAATATCGTCTGGAATTTCCATATCAATCATATCGAGAATGGTTGGGAAAATATCTATTGTACTAACTGTAGTTCTAATTCTTTGAGGCTTGAGCTCTTTTGGGTAATAGATTATAAGCGGAACATGAATCATCGATTGATATACCATTCTCTTGCCATGAACCCCATGCTGCCAGAAATCTATGCCATGATCTGCTGTAATGATTATTATTGTATTATCCTTGATGTTTAATTCATCCAGTTTATTCAACAATTTTCCAATATTATGATCCACGTTCAATATTTCAGCATCATATATTCCAAAGATGGCATCAAGAGTTTCTTTTGAAGGATTTCCAAATTTTTTAATTTCACGTTTTATCTCAGCAAAATCTCTAGTATCATTTGAAAATTTTTTTCTGTATTTGCTACCTGGATCATACGGTTCGTGGGGATCCATATATTGAATATATAAGAAAAAAGGATCATTCTTATTTATTTCCAACCATTTAAAGGCATCTTTATTGATTTCTGACGATGTTCTTTTACCGTCTTGTTTCAATAAGTCCATATAAAAAGGAAAAAATGTATTGAGTGTTTCTCTAAGACCAAACCATTCGTATGTATGTAGCCACTCAAAAAAATCAAGTCTATCTTTATAAGTGTCAAATCCCTGTGCTACACCATATTTTCCTTTATAAAAAATTCCCGCAACAATTCCCCCAGTATTATACCCAATTGCTTTTAATCTTTCTGCGATTGTAGTTTCTTTACTGCTAAGCCCTTGATTTATTATTGAAGCTTTGTGACGAGATACGTATTTCCCTGTAAAGATTGATGCAATAACTGGTAGTGACAATGTAGCAGGACCTATTGCATTATCAAATACAACAGCATCTCTTGCAAATTCGTCAATGTTTGGAGAAGTGTTAAAAGAATAGCCGTAAAGCGAGAGGTGGTCTGCTCTAAGAGCATCTATTTCAATGAGGAGTATGTTTGGATAATCTTTTAATTCTGCTTTTGGTACAAAACTGGGAATATAATTCAATAAGTACACATCTAAAAAGAAGGAAAGGATAATGAAGATTATTGCTGCAAAGATATAATTTTTAGCAAATTTTTTTATCTTCCATTTATTCGTTAGGAGGATAAGATTGTAAACTGCCCCTTTCGCTTTGGTTATAAGTAAAAGGTAAAGAATTCCAATAACAAAAAAAACTATAAAATTTAGTGCAAGACTTGCTGGATTCCAAAATACGATTTCAGACAAGAGAAATTTATTTAATATTATTGATACATAAAAAAATATGAGCAAGACAACAGCGCTTACGAAATAAAATATAGTTAAACTTTTATTGGTAATTTTTAATTTTATAATCCTTATTATCAATTCTATAAAAAGACTTAGAACAACAAAACCAAGTGTATATGCTACTAAAGGTATTAATAAAGCCTGATAAAGTTCAAACCATTCAAAACTTAAAACAGAGATTCTTATTATAATATCAATTGTTCCATGTGCAGCTCCTGTTAATAAACCTGTAAATGCTGCTAATTTAATATGTTCTAAAAACTTCATTTTAATTCAATATGTTTTCATAATCATGGAAATCTGACAACTCTGGATTATCATCCAGAGTTTGATAGCCCTAAAGGCTAGTCGGATTTCCAGGACCCTGAGAAATTTGTGTTGCAAATTTCTGGGGTACCGAAAATGCAAAGCATTTCCGAGTATACCGGAAAAAGATGACTCTGTTTCATGCATTTGAAACTCTGCATTATCGTACGGAGTTATCTTTTTCCGAG
>JADFLA010000045.1 GCA_022564635.1 Nanobdellota archaeon
AAAATACTATAATTAAAGTAATAAATTAATTCAAAAATACAATAATAAAAATAAATAATTAAAAAATAATTAACTAAAAATAAAATAATAAAATGGAATGTAAAGAATTAATGAAATCAGATATGCCAACAGTATTACCAATTTCTAAAGCCATTAGAGAAGGAAAAGACCAAATAACAATTTTTCTTAAGCATAAAGACACTAGAAAATCCGTGAGAGGCGACGAGCGAAGCGAGTTCGTTCGCAATTCACGGATTTTCGGTGCCACCTTCGGTGGAAACATTAAACCAGGACAATTTTACATGCTGTGGATTCCTAGGATAGATTCAAAGCCTTATGCTGTTGCTTATCACAATAATAATGAACTGGGATTTACTTCTATAGTAATAGGAAAATTTAGCAATGCATTTGACAAATTAAAAGTTGGAGATAAAATAGGTTTATTTGGACCTTATGGTAATTCTTTTTCTATAAAGGATAATGCCTGTGTAGTTGCAGGTGGAATTGGAATTTCATCAGTAAGTACTTTAATTGACAAACTAAAAAATCCAACAATAATATATGGTGTCAGAAAAAAAGAATACTTAATTTATCTAAAAAGGTATAAGAAAAAAAATATGATGATAACAACAGATGATGGAAGTTATGGAAGAAAAGCTTTTACAACAAACATTTTAAAAGAGTTATTAAAAAATAATAAAAAAATAAAAATTGTTTATACCTGTGGTCCAGAAATAATGATGAAAAAAGTTTTGGATCTATGTAACAAATATAAAGTGGAATGCGAGGCTTCTGTAGAACGGTATATGTCATGTGGTTTTGGAATTTGCGGGAAATGTATGATTAATGATAAAATTATATGCATTGATGGTCCTGTATTTAATTCAAAACATCTCAATAAAATGACAGAGTTTGGTAAATTTGCTAGGATTAAATCATGTAAGAAAGTTACAATTGAAGAGTATCATTCAACACATTTATAATTTTTAAATAAAATGTCCATCCTAATAAAAAACGGAAAAATTTACATAAATGGAGCTTTAATTAAAAAGAATA
Source organism: Nanobdellota archaeon (assembly GCA_022564635.1). Taxonomy (GTDB): domain Archaea; phylum Nanobdellota; class Nanobdellia; order Woesearchaeales; family GW2011-AR4; genus JACPJP01. The sequence continues at coordinate 1,057 of JADFLA010000045.1, forward strand.
TTTTTATCAAAGATCATAAAATCATAAAAATAACAAGCCAAAATTTAAAAGCAGACAAAACAATTGATGCAAAGAATAAAATAATAATTCCGGGATTAATTGATGGCCATGTTCATTTTCGCGAACCTGGACAAACACATAAAGAAGATTTTCTTACTGGAAGCATGGCAGCAGCTGCTGGTGGCATCACTACTATCTTGGATATGCCCAATACAAATCCACCAACTACAAACTTACAACGTTTAGATGAAAAAAGAAAACTTGCAAAAAAAAGCATAGTTAACTATGGATTTCATTTTGGATCGACAAATAACAATATAGCAGAAATAAAAAAGGTAAAAGATGTTACTTCTATCAAAGTTTATATGGATTATACAACTGGCGATTTAAAGCTTGATAATTATAATGTATTAAAAAAGATATTTTCCAGCAATAAAACAGTTACTATACATGGAGAGAATGAAAATATTATAAAGGCAATAGAGTTAATACAACATGCTCACAACCATATACATTTTTGCCATGTAAGCTCAAAAGAAGAGCTACATTATACTAAAAATAAGAAAATAAAAAATAGCATTTCTGTTGAAGTTTGTCCTCACCATTTGTTTTTAACCGCTAGCAATGTAAATGAGCTTGGTAGTTTTGCAGAGATGAAACCAAATCTTAAAACAAAAGAAGACCAAAAAGCTTTATGGGAAGGAATTCATAATGGTAAAATTGATACAATAGCAACAGATCATGCACCTCATACAAAAGAGGAAAAATATGAAATAAATTATCCTTTTGGAGTTCCTGGCTGCGAGACAATGCTTCCATTATTATTAAATGCTTTAAATGAAAAAAAATTAATATTGAAAAAAATTATTCAACTATGCTGCGAGAATCCAGCAAAAATATTCAAAATAAAAAATAAAGGCTTTATTAAAGAAGGCTTTGATGCTGATTTAACAATTATTGATTTAAATTTGGAAAAAGAAATTAAAAATAATGAATTGTTCACAAAATGCAAATGGAGTCCTTTTGATGGATGGAAATTAAAGGGATGGCCTGTAGTAACTATAATAAATGGAAATTTAGTGTTTGAATATGGAAAAATTAATAATATAGTTGCAAATGAGGTTACTTATAATGAATGAAAATGTAGCAAAAGCACTTACAGAAGCGAATGTGGTAAAGTTTGGGGAATTTACTTTAGTGTCAGGAATGAAAACTCCTATTTATATTGACTTAAGGGTTTTACCTTCTTATCCAGAATCTATGCTTACAGTAACAGAAGAACTTGTTAAGGTAATAAAAAAGCTTAAGCCTGATGTTATAGCAGGAGCAGAAACAGCTGGCATTCCATTAGCTACAGCAATTTCCCTAAAAACAAAAATTCCCATGATTTATGTCAGAAAAAGACCTAAAAGTTATGGTACCCAAGAAATGATTGAGGGCATTTTAGAAAAAAATGCTAAAGTTGTTCTAATAGATGATATGGCAACTAACGCATACTCAAAAATCAAATTCGTTGATGGTATAAAGCACGCAAGTGGAATTGTAGAAGATGTTGTTATTGTTTTAGATAGGGAACAAGGAGGTGTAGAAGCTCTCGGTAAAGAAAATGTTAAGTTGCATTCCTTGATCACATTAAAAGAATTATTGAATTATATGAAAGATAATAATTTAATTGATGACAATAAATATAATGAAGTATTAACCTATTTGGAACAGAATAAATAAAATACATTAAACGTGTTTTTTGAGAAATCTATTTTAGGAGTCGGCTCAGGAATTATAAAGTTATTTTTTGTTCCATAAAATCTAGTAGATAGGTAAATACTGCCTTGTAACCACCCTCTCTTGCAACCTCTCTAATTTCTTCTATAACAGTTATTACATCTAATTCAGGATCCATATGTCCTTCGTCCCTAATGAACATCTCAGCTACCAAACTTAATCCTTTAGCACATGTCACTCGCAAAGATGTGTAGTCACTAGTTTCAACATAACCTTGTAAGGATTCTAGCGGATAAAATGACTGGTTCAGAACTATTTGTTGCCTTAATTCATCAGGCACATTTAGTTTAGAAGAATGGCTGTATTGTTGAACTAGGTAAAAATCATGATCGTCACGTCCTCCTTTAATTTCATATGCTAACTCTGCTGTTGTGCTATTAACTTGCTGTAGATGAGACATCGATCCATTAAATTCAATTCGCATACCTCTATCCTTAACCATTGTTTCTAAATCTTTTAATACATTAGCGAATGACATCACCCCAATTAGTAATGTTCTATTTATAAATTTAATGGACTCACCGACTCTATTTTAATCTACCCTCGAAAAACACCATTAAAACCAAAAAGTTTAAATAGTTTAACTTGTTATACTAGTTTTACCATGAATATTTCAATAAAAAATGTAAATGAGGAAGATTGGAGGGTAATAAAGTCAGAGGCTGCAAAAAATAATTTGAATATTGCGAAGTTTCTGAATAGGGTTATAATAGATTACAAAAAAAAACATACAGAAGAAAACAACTGGAACGATATCCTATATGGCAAGAAATTCCTTAGCGAAAAAGATGCAAAAAAAATCAAGGAAGTAATGAAAGATGTCAGGAAGGAATTTGAATTTCGAGCAAGATGACCTTTGTTATAGATACAAATATTTTGGTAGAACTAGAAAGAGATAATAAAGTCATTATATCAAAATTGGAGGGTTTGGATTTAATAAAAGGAAACATTTACATTACATCCCCAAGCTATTCAGAATTCTATTTAGGCCTACTTAACAAATCGAATGAAAAATTAGAGAAAGAAAAAGAACGATTAGATAAGTATAAACTTTTAAATACCACCAAAAACAGCTCTAAATTATTAGCAGAAATAAAGCATAAAGTTACTAAAGCAGGAACAATGATTCCAATATTTGACTTATTAATTGCTTCAATAGTAATGGACAGCAGAATGCCTTTAGTTACTCTTGATGGACACTTTAAGAAAATACAAAATTTAAATGTAATTTTAATAGAATGAAACAAATAATAAAACTCAATAAAAGCATAATTCCCAGCTGCGATGTTTCTGATATGGTAAAACTAAAAAATTTAGTCAAAGAAACTTGTTCTGTTGAGGGCATAGGAGCCTATAAAATTGGATTAGAGCTATGCATACCTTATGGAATTTGCCAAGTTATAGATACAATAAGAAAATACACTAACTTACCAATTATTTACGATCATCAAAAAGCTGCTACAGATATACCGGAATTAGGACAAAAATTTGCCAAAGCAGTAAAAGGAGTAGATGCTGTAATTTTATTCCCATTCACAGGTCCTGAAACAGAGAAAGAATGGATAAAAGCATGTAAAAAAGCAAATTTAGGTGTAATTGTTGGTGGAGAGATGACACATAAAGGATTTCTCGAGAGTGAAGGAGGTTTTATTAGTAACAAAGAATCCTTAAAAATTTATGAAATTGCTGCAAAAATGAGAATTAATGATTATGTTGTTCCAGGGAATAAACCTGAAAAAATAAAGTTATACAAAGCTTTTTTAGAAGCTCATGGAATAAAACCGATTTTATATTCTCCAGGATTAATTGCCCAAGGTGGTAATATAACCGAGAGTACAAAAGCTGCTGGTGAAAGATGGCATGCTATTGTAGGAAGGGCTTTATACAACGCAAAAGATATTTATAAGGCTGCTAAAGAAGTGGTAAAATTATTATAAAACAATAATTTATAAAATTTACAAAAAATATTTAAATTACAAGTAGAAATAGATAAAATAAAGAGGTTTATAATGTTTAATCAACTAGGTAAAGGATCTCGAACAACAACCTTATTTGAGAAACTACTTCTTATCATTGGTATAGCAGTAGGAATTATTGGTTTTTTTTTAATAAATTTGGTGTATAAAGGAGATTCAGTACTTTCATCGCATTTTTTAACAGTGATCTTTCTATGGTTGTTACTAATTTTTATAGTTATTTTAACTGCTAGCAATGAAAGCATTAAGGAAGAATTAAGTATTATCATAAAACAGCATATACAAGAAACAACGTTAATAAAAGAAGAAATAATGTTACTAAATGCAAATTTGGAGAAAAAGAAGAAAAAATAAATAAAAATTTAAATAATAATGAATCTCTGCTGTTTCTATGAAAATTGCAGTCTGCGGTTCAAATAAAGAGTTAGATAAAGAAATAACTAAAAAAGCTTTTGAAATCGGAAAAGAACTAGCTAAAAGAGAAGTTCTTCTATTAACAGGTTCTGGTAAAGGATATCCTTACAAAGCAGCAAAAGGAGCTTTTTCTAACAATGGCAAAGTTTTTGGTGTAAGTCCAGCAAAAGATGAAGAAGAGCATATTAACATGTATAATTTCCCAACTGATGCATTTACAAAAATAGAATTCACAAATTTAGGCATTCCAGGAAGAAACTTACCCTTGGTTAAAGAAGCAAACGCAATAATAATCATTTCTGGACAAATTGGCAGTCTAAATGAGTTTACGATTGCATTCCATGATAGTAAGGTTATTGGAATATTGGAAAATTCTGGTCAAATAACAGATATAATAGAAGAAATTGCTAAAATTTGTGATAAAAACGGTGAAAAAGAAAATATTATTTATTCTTCAGACCCAAAAGAATTAGTTTCGTTAGTATTAAATAAATTAAAATAATAATATTAAAAAATTTAGAATTGTTCTATGCTTAAAATGGTAAATTGTAAATCACCTTATGAATCAAGAGAAGACAGCACTTTATTGGAGCGTTATGTCAGACAGTATGCTAAAGGAAATGTTTTAGATATGGGAACTGGCTCTGGCATACAAGCAATAACTGCTGCTCATAGCAATAAAGTAAATTCTGTTTTAGGAATGGATATTCTGAAATCAACAATAGATTACTGTAAAAAACATATTAAAAACAAAAAAATTCAATTTTTAGTTTCAGATTTATTTCAAATTTTTAAAAAAAATAAAAATATAGAAAATAAGTTCGATACAATAATCTTTAATCCTCCCTATCTTCCTGACGAACTCAAAGTCAAAGATTTAACATTAGAAGGAGGAAAGAAGGGTTATGAGGTAATAGAAAGATTTCTTAATCAAGTTAATAATTTTTTAAAACCTGATGGATTTATACTAATTGTCTTTTCTTCATTAACAAAAAAAGAAAAGATTGATGAATTCATTAAAAATAATTTATTAGAGTTTAAATTATTGGAAAAGCAGCATTATTTCTTTGAAGATCTGTATGTTTATAATATTAATAAAACGTCAATATTGAAAAAATTAGAAAAAAATAAAATAAAAAATATAAAATATTTTTCAAGGGGCAAAAGAGGATTTATTTTTACTGGATATTATAAGAACAAAAAAGTTGCAATAAAAATCAAAAATCCTGAAAGCAAAGCCATTTTAAGAATAGATAATGAAATTAATTATTTAAAATTATTAAATAAAAAGAACATTAGTCCAAAATTATTGATTTCTAATAAAAATTATTTAATTTATGAATTTATTGATGGCAACTTTATCATTGATTACCTAAAAAATAATAAAGAAGAAAACATTAAAAAAATTATAAAAAAAATAATGGATCAAATGTTTATGATGGACAAATTAAAAATAAATAAGGAAGAGATGTCACATCCTCAGAAACATATTATAATTGATAAAAAAAATAATCCAGTTTTGTTGGATTTTGAAAGAGCGCATTATACTATAAAACCTAGCAATGTAACCCAATTCTCTGATTTTTTGATTTCCAATAATATATTAACAATATTTAAAAAAAATAATATAAAGATTAATAAAAACAAAATAATTGATTTAGCCAAAAAATACAAAAATAATATTAATAAAAACAATTTGAACAAAATTATTAACGAAATAAAATAAAAAATGGTTACTAAATTTGAAAATAAGGTTTATGAATTGTGTAAGAAAGTACCTAAAGGCAAAATTACTTCATACAAAGAAATAGGAGATAAAATAGGAATTAAAGGCTACAGGGCTGTTGGTATGGCTTTAAATAAGAATCCCTTTGCTCCGATCGTCCCTTGCCACCGTGTTTGCGGAAGTGATGGAAATTTAGTTGGATTTGCTTCTGGGTTAAAAAAGAAAGCAGAATTATTGAGAAAAGAAGGTATTAAGATAAAAAACAACAAAATAGAAAATTTTAATAGTGTTTTGTATAAATTTTGATTTCTACCCTAATTTATATCTATGTTTTGATATAAACTTATAAATCTTATCCCCAATAAAATCCACTCCAGGAATAAAAGAAAGAAGATATAATGGAAAAAGCAGAGGAATTCTTTTTGCTATTTGCTTCCATGAATAATACCCTTTGTAAATTTTATTATTGTCAATTAAATACATTTCTTTAAACAAATCATCTTTTTTTAATTTGTATTTTTTGTAATCAAAGTTATCAATACCAACCCATTTCAATTTTTTGTTTTTGTCTAATTTATCCATTTTATTCTTTGTATTAGTACAAAATAAACACCTATTGTCATAGATTATTACTGGTTTTTTGTTTGTCATATTTCTAAAATTATTTTTATTGATTAAAAACTTTTCTCAATCTAATAAAGAACTAGGCTTTTCCAACAAACCCCTTAAGTCATTCATAAATCTAGCTGCTTCTGCACCATCTAAAGCACGATGGTCATAAGTAAATGAAATTGGCATTACCTTCCTTATTACAATCTCTCCATCTACCACAGAAGGTTTGTCCTCAATTCTTCCAGTACCCAATATACATGTTTCCGGATAATTAACTATTGGTGTAAAATAAGTGCTGCCAATGACTCCAATGTTTGTTATTGTAAATACTCCTCCTTTTAAATCCATTAAATCAATTTTTCTTGTTTTAGCCTTTTCAACAAAATTATTCACTTCTTTAGCTAGTTCATACAATTTTTTCTGATCAGCACCTTTAATAACTGGAACTATAAGCCCATCTGGAGTATCAATTGCAACTCCAATATTGTAATATTTCTTTATTATTATCTCATCTTCCCCTACACTAGAAGCAACATAAGGATGTTTTTTCAAAGCCTTTATTGTAGCTTTTATTATAAATGGTAAATAGGTTAAATGTATTCCTTTTTTGGCTGCCTTTTCTTTTTCTTTTTTTCTTACATTTGCAAGCTCAGTAACATCAATATGGTCATGATGCGTGACTAAAGCTGCATTCCTGACAGCTTCTGTCATTTTTTCTGCTGTTATTTTTCTTATTCCTTTTAAGGGTATATGATCAACATAACCAAACATATCATATTTCTTAGTTTTTTTAAATTCACTCTTAGCAACAGTTTTTACTTGCTCAGGTTTTTTAATTTGCGCAACATTCTTAACATCTTGCTCAGTTATTCTTCCTTCTGGACCAGTTCCTTTAACTGTAGCTAAATCAACCTCTAACATGCGAGCAAACTTCCTAACAATAGGGGCAGCCATTATTTTTTCTTCTCCTGGCTTTGAAACCGGTATTTTCTTTTTTGTTGGCTTTCCTTTCTCTTCTTTAGCTTCCTCCAAAAATCCTACAACACTTCCAGTATAGTGGTCTGGCTTTTTAGCTGGAACTTTTTCCCCTTTTTGTCCAATAACCGCAATAACCTCTCCTACATTAATTGTTTCTCCTTCTTTATGGTAGAGCCTTAATATTGTACCTTTTTTTGGGCTAGGAATTTCTACAACTGCCTTATCCGTTTCAACCTCTGCAAGAATTTGGTCTGCTTTTACAGAATCACCTTCCCTAACCTTCCATTTTACTATGTGTCCCTCTGTTATTCCTTCTCCAACATCCGGGAATTTGAATTCATAAACCATTTTTCAACAACTATTTTAATTTTTATTTTTAAATTTATTGACTCATTACTTTATTAACTGCTTTCAAAATTCTTTTTTCATCTGGTAAATAATAATTCTCTAGCTTTGCTAATGGAAATGCGCAATCATAGCCTGTAACTCTCTCGATAGGTGCTTCTAAATTAAAAAATGCTTTCTCATTTATCCTTGCTATTATCTCAGCAGCAAAACCACATGTCTTTGGAGCCTCATTAACTATTACGCATCTTCCTGTTTTTTCAACAGATTTAATAATTGTTTCGGTATCTAATGGGGAAATTGTCCTTACATCAATAATCTCTATAGAATAATCTGATTTTTCCAAAGCCTCTTTTGTATATTTTAGCATAGCTCCGTAAGAAATAACTGTCAGATCAGAACCCTCCTGTTCTATCTCTGCTTTTCCTATCGGAACAGTATACTCTTTGTCAGGAACATCTTCTTTAATTGCTCTATAAACCCGCATTGGTTCTAAGAAAATAACTGGATCTGGATCTCGAATAGCTGAAATTAATAGTCCTTTTGCATCATAAGGATGTGAAGGAATAACAACCTTAAGCCCAGGCACATGAGCGAAAAATGTCTCTACAGATTCACAATGCAACTCTAAAGCCCTAATGCCTCCACCAAAAGGAGCCCTTACAACTAAAGGGCAAGAATACCTTCCTCTTGATCTTGATCTTATTTTTGCAGCATGACTTACTAACTGGTCAAATGCTCCATAAATAAAACCAGAAAACTGTATTTCTGCTACAGGACGCATTCCGTTTACTGCTAGACCTATTGCTGTTGATACAATACCCGGCTCCGAAAGAGGTGTATCAATTAACCTCTCAGAACCGAATTCGTTATATAAACCATCTGTACATCTAAAAACCCCACCATTCTTTCCAACATCTTCTCCCATGACCATAACTCTTTTATCTTTCTTAAGCTCGTTTCTTAATGCTGCCCTAACAGCCTCAACAATATTCATTTTTGGCATTTTTATTACAATATTTTATTTTTCATTATTTTTTTATTATTTTTAATCATTGTAATTTTGTTCATTGAATTTTTATTATTAATCGGTTTTGCATCGTTATTTTTTGAATTGTTGTATCATATTTTTGTTTTTTATTGAATATTATTCTTTAATTCCTCAAATTGTTCCTTTAAATTATCAGTCATCTCTTCATAAGTATATTTCATCATATCTTCCACATCAGGATTTTTTAAATTTTCATAAATCTTAATTTCTTTCTCAACCTTTTCTTTAGCTTTTTTTGCAACCTCTTTCTTATATTTATCATCTAATAACTTATTAGCTCTCATATACTTCTCAAACCTTATAATCGGACCTTTTTTCATCCATTCTTGTACTTCTTTATCACTTCTATATTTTTTAGCATCATCAGAAGTGGAATGATCTCCTAACCTGTAAGTAACATTCTCTATCAAAGTAGGGCCATTACCCTTCCTTGCATAATCAACAGCTTCCTTTGCAGCTTTATATACAGCAAAAATATCATTTCCATCTACTTGTATGCCTTTTATTCCATAGGCTATTGCTTTTTGCGCAAATGTTTCAGCAGCTGTTTGCTTTTTTCTTGGAACAGAAATTGCATATTGGTTATTTTCAACAACAATAACGCATGGAACCTTATTTACACCAGCAAAATTTAAAGCATCATGAAAATCTCCTCTCGAAGTTCCACCCTCTCCTGTGTAAACCAATGAAACAACTTTCTCATTCTTTAGTTTGGATGCCCATGCACAACCAACTGCATGTGGTGTTTGAGTTCCAACTGGAATTGCTATAGGAAAATTATTAATTTTCTCAGTCCTTAAACCCCACATATCCCCCCCATCATACTGCAAGAGCATATGCATTGGATGCTTTCTTACAATTAAAGCGCCACCACTCCTATACATTGGAAACATCCAATCCTTATCTGTAAGAGCATAAGCAGTTCCTAATTGAGATGCTTCCTGGCCTTTAAACTGTATATAAGTTCCTATTCTGCCTTGTCTCTGCAAAGAAAAAGCCTTATCATCAAAAGTGCGCATAAGAATCATTAATTCATATAACTCTTTTATTTGTTTTTTAGAAAGGTCTGGCATCAACTTTTCGTCAACTTTACCATTTTCATCTAGAACTTGCAAATATTCTACCTCAAATTTTTCTATTACTTTTTTTACCATACAAACAACCTTAAAAATTTAGTAAATTAAGAATTTAAATGTTTATAAATTTTTCTAGCTTATTTGCTCTCTGCCCAAGCCTTTAGTTTCTCAAAGCTTGTGTTACCGCAAATCTTTTTTCCAGTCTTTTCATTAAAGAAAAAGGGGACTCCGCCGCAAAATTCATTTCCATCTTTATCCTTATCATATTTTTTCAATAGATTTGCATTTTCACTATTATGCCATACCTCCAACCTTGTGATTTTTATCTTATGTTTTTTATTTAATTTTTCTATTATAGGTTCCATATCCTTGCAATGTACACATTCAGTACCATAGAATTCTATTAACCTCTTTCCAACCATTTTTACATCAAAATTTCCCAGATAAGACTTGTATTTAAAGTTTTGTTTTTTGAGGCTCTACAGAAACCCTTCCTCTAAAAAAGCATGAGTTTCCTCTTCCTTTAGAGGAATAATTATTTTTCTTGAGAAAAATAATAAAAAAATAGAGGTAAACCTACGTGCTGCATATAAAATTAACC
>JADFLA010000046.1 GCA_022564635.1 Nanobdellota archaeon
GCCCCCATATTCAGCAGCAGGAAACATGAAAGGTGCCAATAATTTCATAATTAAATAAATTCTTGTAATGTATTGCTGGTTACTTTGTAGAATTAGTCATTCTCCACTCTTGGAGCTAGAATAAAACTTAACATTACTTTATCAACAGTTTTGAATTCAAGTTTTAAAGGATAATCATTACTGAAAGAGATAGAAACATCATCTGCAATTTTGCTTCCACTTATCATTTTCTTTAGGTATTCCACACTATACTTGGCCTTAACTTTATCATTACCATCAGTTTTTATTTTTACATTATCTCCTTCCTTCATTTCAATTTTTGCTTGGCTTAAGTCTCCTTCTGCCTGTATAGTGAATTTTTTTGGCTCAGCCAGAAAAGTAACGGATTCCGCAACTATATCAACATCTTCAATAGCTTCATTAAGAATACTAGAAGAAACAGTTACACTAACTGGAAATTTTAAATCAGGAATTTTTTGTTCTTTTTCATCAAGGTCTATTATTGGCAAGTTAAAGGTCCTTACATTATCTCCTTTAAGTTGTATCTTTAGCTTGTTTTCAGGATCCAGCTCTAGGGTTAACATATCATTTGGTTTTGCTCTCCTCAATATCTGCTTAAGGTTGTTCAGGTTAATTGCTATTTCTACATCCTTTTTTACATCATATTCTGTAAATGAGCTGCTAAGTAATTTAAAAATAACCATAGCAACATTAGCAGGATCCATAGCTACTAATTCAATAGCTTCTTTATTAACCTTAAATCTTGCTTCATTAACTAAATCAGAAATTATCGTTATACTTTCCTTTAGGTATTTTGGCTCTGCAAGAGTAAGTCTCATAATATTTATCCCCCTACTAAGGAATAGCAAATAGGTTTTGGTTTATAACTTTTGTGTTTTTATATTAAGAAAGACTATTATAACCTTTATTACAAAATAATACACTTTTTTTATTGTTTATTATAGAATTCTTAATTGAGTTAAGATTTAATTTATAACAGCATTTGAGACATTTTTTCCATTGTTGTATGATTAGTCCCACAACAGCCACCAACTATTGTTAAGCCATATATTGCTGATAATTGAGTAACTTGTGTAACAAACTCAGAGGTTGGAATAGCTTGTTGCTTAGTCATATGTGCATATTGTCTTGGATTATTTTCAGAAGAGGCATTTGGATGAATCCCAATTACTCTAGTTAATTCTTCAGCATATAGTTGTGATAATGCTTTTCCCGTTACTTCAGGACTATTACAATTGATCCCTGCACCTACTGGAACATATAAACCTTCATTTTCTATCGTATCATATAATGTACTCATTGCTTCCCTCAAAGGTATGCCATTTAGGGTTCCATCTTCTTCAAGACAAAATGATATAACATATTCTTTTTCAGGTTCAATTTCTTGAAACGTTTTAGTTTTAGGATCATAGGATGGAACTAGATCGTGACTAGCGTTTCCCCCAATTCTTTCTGCAAACGATAAAATGTTTCCCATATAGACAATTGTACCACTATTTTTAAAACTCGCTAAAGATTCTTTAACACTTAATTCCTCATGCGCTTGTTTAAATGCCCTAGCCGCTCCAATAGCAGCTTTTAGAGAAGGTACAGTTTCGAACATCAAATAATCTAATGGGTGTCCAAATCTTACTGCAGCAAAAGTTTGAGGAAGATACTTATTTTCTATATCGTCTGGTGTATCCTCACCCTTATAACAATCAAAAGGCGTACCTACACTCATAGCTAACAGAGTATTATCTCTCGATCTTTCAGAAATATATATTGCTTCTTCAGCAAGCCTTATTGAATCAAGGCATAGTTCTAGTCCCATCGCAGGTAATTGTGGATTTGCATCTCGAACAGAAGCGGCAGATTCAAGATTTTGTTTTGCCAATCTGAATGAATTTGTAACTAAAATTACTGCTTGATCTTCAGGGACACTTTTCAAATTATCCAAAGCAACATCTTTCACATATGGCCAACCATCTTCATTAAGAAGTGCAGAACAACCTGCTCCAATATATTTATTATTAGAAACTCCAGATGCCCTTTGGGGACGCTCCACAATATCAAGAGCTACTCTTTCAGCAATTTCAGTACCATAAGGCCCACTTAAGATAACTTTTCCCCATCTTATTAATATATCTGATAGTTTAGGCATAAATCTACCCAAGAAGTAATTAAGAATTTAAAAACTTAACTAAAATATTTAAAGTGTGACTATTTCAAAATAGTTATGTTTACAACTGAATACTCTCCCCATTCTTTATCAAAAATATATTTTCATCAACCTTATAGCCCATTTCAACCCCTAAATCAGCTAAAGCATCTTTCATCTCTTTGGTTCCATGAGCTGGAATAATATTTTTTGGCTTTACCATGTTTATGAAGTCTCTTAGATCTTCACGAGCAGCATGCCCGGATTGGTGTATATCCTTAAAAATCCTTACTCCTGTTTGTTTTAATTCATTCTCTAATGCTTCCCTGTTTGCTATGTTTGTAGGAGTAGGTATAGTTCTGCAGGAAAACACTACATTATCTTCCGGATATAAATCAAATTTAAACTCTCTTTTTGCAATTTTGTGCAAAACAGATTTAGGTTCTCCTTGATGTCCTGTTGTGACAAGAAGGTATTTTTTCCTGTCTTTATTTATTTTTTTCAGTTTTCTTTCAATTTGTTTGCTGTATTTCACCATCTCAACATCTTTGGAAAAATTTATTATGCCAACATTTTCAGCAGCCTTTACATATTTTGATAACGACCTTCCTAAAAAAATAATCTTTCTGTTTAGTCTTTTCCCAAACTCTATTATGGATTTTAGCCTTGCCATATGAGATGAGAATGTTGTAACTATGATTAGATTGTCTTTATTTTCTGTTCCGATAAGAACATCCCTTAGCATCTCTTTTGCAACCTGTTCTGAAGGCGTTTTTTTAGCATCACTTGCATAAGTAGACTCAACAATTAATGCAATAACATTTTCTTTGCTAATTTCCTCTAGTCTCTTGAAATTAGGTTTTTTTCCTAAAGTCGGATACAAATCTAATTTAAAATCATTAGCATAAATAATTACTCCATACTTTGTATGCACTGCAACTAAAGCTGTTTGTGGTATAGAATGTGTTATGTGTATAAATTCAATTTTTAAATTATCAGAAATTTTGTAAAAAGAATTTATATTTACTGTTTTTATTTCATTATTAATCTTAATTTTGTCATCTTTCAAAATACTCTCTATTACTTCAGCAGTATAAGGGGCACATATTATAGGAGCCTTGAACTTATCAGAAATATAAGGCACAGCTCCAACATGATCCAAATGGGCATGGCTGATAATTACTGCTTTAACTTTATTCTTTACTTTATCCAAAACAGAAATATTGGGAACAGCACCAACATCCATTAACTTATTAGCATCTATCTTTACTAAATCTTCATCCTCTGTCAGCTTTATGTAATTTTCTAAATGTATTCCCAAATCAATTACTAGAACTTCTCCATCGACATTTATAGCAGTACAATTTTTACCTACCTCATTATAGCCACCTACTGCATATATCTCAATCATTCTTTCATTATAAATTATGTTAGTATAAAAATATTGTTAATAAAAATTTATTTTTCACTATTTAAAATAATTTAAAAATTATTGAATAAAGAATAATATATTGTAAAATGCGGGGAGCAGGTTTCGAACCTGCGTAGGCACTAAGCCAACAGATGGCCCACGAGTATTTCATCGGCATTAACCTCATCACTCAATAACTTGAGTATAGACTCATTTAGTACCTAAAATACCAAACGAACTGTCCCGTTTGGCCACTCCGGCATCCCCGCGTAGTGAGCATAGCGAACGAAGCGGGGGCTCGGAAATTTTTAATTTCCCACTGTCCCCGCGTATTAAAAATAGAACTAAACCCAATTTAAAAACATTACTAAGAATTAAAAATTATCTTAAACCTTGTAATTTACTCTCTATATCACCTAACTCAGATTCTAGTTTCTGCAGCTCAGTAACAGGCTTTCTCTTAGCCACCTCTTCCGGGCTTCTTTTTTCCTTTACAATAACTTTTTTCCTTGCTGAAGCTTTGCTCTTGCTTACAGCCCTGATTTTTGTTTCAGGCAAAGAATTTTTTAAATTCGGAATAATCTTATTAATGTCTTTTATAATCTTCCCTAGCTTGTTAATATTCTCGATCTTCTCCTTTCTTGTCTCCTTGAATTTCTCAAATCTCTGCAGATTTTCAACTATATCTTTTAAAGACTCTAAAATATTTCTTCTTACTTCATCAGATTGATGTACCTCAACAAACAATATATCTTTGCTTTCTTTTACATTTTCCATTGCCATTCTTAATAAGTACTCTCAGGCTCAAATAAAGTCCTGTCAATATCTTCTATCTTTTTTTCTATTTCATCCAATGTAGAGTTCCACAACTCAAGTTCTGCATCTTCATCATTCTTCAATTCATTTATATCAGCTAAAGTCCTTTTTGCCTCTCCTAATCTGTCTTTTATAAGATCCAACACATCCAACACATCCTTATAATTCTCTATCTTTATAAAAACCGGGGCTTCTCCTCTCATTTTGATCACCTCTGAGTTTTACGAAGAGGTGCAAGAAATTTGTGATTAGTGAGCGAGTTCGCAATGAGCTCACTCGCAATTCACAAATTTCTCGCTACCTTAAATTTTTTTAAATAATATTTTATCAATGAAAATAAGCTTTTTTTGTAGATCCATCAAAACATTATGCCATTTTTCAAATACCTTGTCTCTATTAATATCTATCTCATTCAATTTTACAATAGATTGACTGGCTGTTTTTAAATTGTTCTTTATAGTTTTTGTTCCAGTTAAAATGCCTCTAAACCTGTCAATCTTGATATAAATAGGACCTTCTGCTTCTTTATGCGTCAATACTGCTCTTTCTTCCCTAATAGCAGCCCTTTCAAGCCTTTCATAAGGCCTTATTTCTGGTTTAAGCCTAGGAATTTCTGGCACCTCAACTTTAGGTTCCTGCTCCGCAGGTTTTTGTACACCAAAAATCGGTTTTGGCATACCGAATAACGGCTTACTGAGAGGAGGAATTTTTGGTGCTTCTTTTGGTATTATATCTTCTTCTAACTTTGGACCTGGAAGAGGTGGTAACTCGAATTCCGAAACTGGTTTTTCTTTAGGAAGTTCTAATTCAGGTATTGGCTCTTCTGGAAGAAGATCTAAATCTGGAATAGGTTTCTCTTTCATAGGTGAAAAAGGCTCTTTAACTCCAATTTCAGGCAACTTTGGAAGCTCTGGCAGCTCTCCCTTAACATCTCCTAAATCCTTTTTTTCAAAATCAGGAGGCACAGGAGGCATATCTAAATCTTCCATATTTTCAAGATCTAAATCTGGTTCTTTTCCTTTATCCCTTTTTAAGAACTTTAAAAAACCCAAACATAACACCCCTTAATTTATATTAAAAACACTTCTTTCTTAAACTTTTATTATCATTTTAAAATAGTAAAGTAACAAAAATTTATATATGATTAAAAGAGTGTATTTTAAAATGAAGCTCTTGATTTATTTAATATTATTCATAATTTTAATGCAGATTTCTAATGGAATCCTAATAAATGAAATAATGGCTAATCCTATTGCAGACGAATCATTAAATGAATGGATAGAGATATATAATGATGAAAATAATGACATTAATGTAAGTGGCTGGATTATTGGTGATGATAAAGATAACGATACAATAGAAGGTGGCTTATATAATAAAGAAGGTACTATAATCCCAGCTTTTGGCTTTGCAATTATAACAGATGAAGCTACAAGAGTCTATAATAATTTCAATGTAAGCCAAGATGCAATAAGACTTTATGTAGATGATGGTGCTATCGGAAACGGTTTAAGCAATAACGGAGAAACAATTTATTTATATGATAACAATGGCAACTTAATAGACAAAAAAACTTATAACAAAACTACTGAAGATTTAAGCTGGGCCTTTGTAAATACAACTTTGCTAAAATCAAATCCTAGCCCTGGTTTTGTAAATGATGAAAGCATAATAACTGAACAAGGATGTGATTATGCAGTTGAATTTATTCTTGCAAAAACAGTATTTGATAATTCCTCAGATTTTTCTTTTAAAATAAGGATTTCAAAAGTATCTGGGCAGAAAACTAATTTTACTTCAAGAGCCAAAATAGAAGACCTTAATGGCAAACTAATAAGAGAATATAAGCCATTTACTAATCAATCTATAACTAAACAAAGAACATCAACAAGGTACACTCCTAATCTAGAAGAAGGAAAATCTTTTTTTATGGATTCTAATATAACTGTTCAGTGTAACGATACTAATACAAAAAATGATTTTGATAAAAGAATTATAACAATAAAAGGAAAACCTTTGAGGGAAGATTCCTCAATTGATATAGAAAAAGTTTTTGATTTAGGAACTGACAAAAAAGCAAAATTCGGACAGATAATAAGGATCAAATTAAATGCTTACAAAGGCAACACAAACAAGAAAAGCATTGCAGTCTGGATAGAAGATGACAAAAGAAATAAACTAAGCAAGCAATCGAAAATTAATCTTGAATTAAAATATACAAATTATTCTTTAACATTGCCTGTACAAATAAAACCAAATTGTGATGAAAAATTTGATAATGATGATTATACAATTATTGCTCGCGGCCTAGACTCTGAAGATGAGGAAGAAGTTGAAATTGAAGACCTAACTGACTCAATGTGTGAAGTTAAAATAGTCGAAGAAAAAAAGTTTTCCTCAAAAAAATTTAAATTTGATATACAGGATTTTAATGAAAATATTGAAGTTGGTAAGAAATTTAACACAAAAATTATGCTTGATAATAATAACGATGTTGATATACCAATAAAAGTATGGAGTTATGTTTATCGCGGCTCAAAATCTTATTCTGGAGACAGGGAAGAAAACAAAAAAGAATTTATTCTGAAAGCAAATTCATTGAATGTCGTAGAACTGGAAAATATGGTAGAAGATGCGGAACCGGGAAATTATAAATTTAAAGTCCTAGTCAACAAAAACAATCAAAAAACCAACAATCAAATAACAAAAGATGTAGTCATAAATAATAAATTAAATAAAAATAATGTAAAAAGTGAAGAAATTATTGATAACAATGAAAATTTAATCACTGCAAATAATGTATTAATGAATAATTATGGCCTTGTATATGAATCAACCACAGAGAAAGCAAAATCTCTTGTCCCAATATTCTTAATTATTTTATCAATTTTAATAAATGTTGTTTTGATATGGAGGAGGTGATTAAATAAAATTGCAATTTCTTAATCTTAATGTAAGTAAATTTTCTCTAAATAAACAAACTAATAGCCAAATAACTAACCCCAGAAATAATTGCAGCTGCAGGTATGGTTAAAATCCATGCCCATACTATATTCCTAGCTAAATTCCATCTTACTGCTGAAAAACCTCTTGTTACCCCCACTCCAGCAATAGAACCAGCTATAACATGTGTTGTTGAAACAGGGATTCCTGCTATGCTAGTAAAAGCAAGAACTATTGAACCTGCACTTTCTGCACAAAAGCCATGCACAGGTCTCAATTTAGTTAATTTCATTCCCATAGTCTTTATAACTCTCCAACCACCGGCTAAAGTTCCTAAAGCTATAACTGTGTATGATGTAATAATGACCCAGAAAGGAACAAAAAACTCATTGCCTAAAAAACCAGTGCTGAATAATAATAATGCGATAATCCCCATTGTTTTCTGCGCGTCATTTGCTCCATGAGTTATACTATATGTTGTAGCTGAAATTAATTGTAATCTTCTAAACCATTTGTTTATTTTTCTAGGATCCGCTCTCCTAAAAATCCACATTATTAAGGCAAAAAAAAGAAATCCTCCAATCATACCCAAAATTGGAGCAACAACTATGAAAACCAAGACTTTTGAAATGCCCCCAATTTTTAAGGATTCTACACCAGCTTTGGCCAAAGCAGCTCCTACAAATCCTCCTAATAAAGCATGTGATGCTGAAACTGGAATACCCTTGTAAGATGCAAAATACACCCAAAAAATAGAACCAACTAAGCCACCAAGTATAACATATACTGTAACAATTGAAGGGTCCACTAAACCTTTGGCTACTGTCGTAGCAACAGCGACACCAAAAATAAACACTCCGGCAAAATTACCGACAGCAGCTAATATGACGGCACCCCATAAGGGTAATGCCCCGGTAGCAACTACTGTTGCAATTGCATTTGCAGCGTCATTCAACCCATTCCCAAAATCAAATATTAAAGCAAGAATTACAGTAAATACCACTAACATAAAAAAAAGATCAAGCATGCTTCACCACTATACTTTCTATAACATTTGCTATGTCCTCACATTTGTCTGTTATATTTTCTAAATACTCATAAATCTCCCTATATTTTATAATTTCAATAGGATTCTTTTTATTAAACAAATCGTCAAGAGCTTCATGATATATGTCATCTGCTTTATTCTCCAGCGTATGTATATCTATATAAAATCTGTTCATCGTTCTTAATTTACTTACCCCTATAATACCCAATTCTATTTTTTCAATAATTTCAATAACAATATCTGTTAATTTCTTAATGTGATCATCAATTCTACTTATTTTAAAAATAGTTAACCTGATAGAAGTTGCATAAATAAAATCAATTACATCGTCTAATAGCATAGCTAACTTATGTATATCCTCTTTATCTATTGGAGTTATAAAAGTCTTATCTAAGCTACCTATTATATTATGGGTTATATTATCCCCCCTACTCTCTATTTCCTTGATTCTTTTTACAAAATCTCTTTTTTTTGCTTCATTTAATGCATTATAATTATGAATAAAATTTTTAAACTCATTAGAGCCATCAACAACATTCGAAGCTTGGTCTTTAAGCATTAAGAAAAATTTTTTCTCTTTTGGCAAAAGCCAGTTAACTAAATTTATCATAAAGCTGAGAATCAAATGTATATTTAAATAACTTTCTTCATAAAATAAAAAGTTTTGTCACCTATTATGGACTAAATTATTAATTAGTTAAAGACTTGAAAGATGTTCTGAATTTAAGTGAATTCATTGTTTTTAATCTGCCTTCGGCAAAACACGCGAAAATACCTTGCATTTTCGGCATCCTGAAAATCTCTGATTTTCATGATATCGCTCACCCTCGCCTACCTATTCAATGAATAAATTCGAGGCGAAAAATTCTTGAATTGCGTGCGAGAACGCTCGCACGCTCGCGTTCATCTCAGTAAATTTTTCGCCAAGTGTAATTTTTGTCGCGAAGCGACAGAATTAGTTTTAAGATGAAATTAATGTCTCTTACTAATTATCCAATCATCAAAACCTTTTTATATTCTACTCCATTCTAAAACTTCATGCCAGAAGAAAAATTAATTGCAGAACAAACACATATTAGATGTAAAATTATAATTGAAATACTTGGAAAACCAAAAGAGCATGTGGAAAAGACACTAAAGATGTATATTGAGAAGATAAAAAATGATCCAGAACTAATAGTTCTTAATACTCAACTTTCAGAAGCCGTGGAAAAGGAAAAATTATTCGCAACTTTCTCTGAGTTGGATATGGTTATTAAAGGAATCCCAAAACTTATAGCCTTCTGTTTCGATTATATGCCTTCTTCTATAGAAATTATAAAGCCTAACGAGTTTATCATGAAAAAATCAAATGTTGAGGATTTGATTAATGACCTGCAAGCTAGATTACATAATGTTGATATGATAGTAAAAAACCAGAAAAATGAAAATGATTTTTTGAAACAAAATTTGAATAAAGTTGTAAGTAATGTAGTCCTTATATCTTTGGCAACTGGAAATATGGACACAGTAAATCTTTCAAAAATCACTGGAATTAACGATAAGGAGCTTAATATATTTTTAGACAACTTAGTTAAAGAAAATAAAATAAGTGAAGAAAAAGGAATTTATAGTTTGGTTAAAAAAGAGAATTAAAATGCTTAAGAGTAAATTGGAAGCTTTATTGTTTTCTTCTGGAAGAAAAATGAGCGTAGAGGAGCTTTCTAGACTATCCAATGCCCAAACTGGAGATATAAAAAATTCACTAACAGAATTAAAGAAAGAATATGATGAAAAGAGCTCTAGTGTAATGCTTGTTAACGAGGGAGATTGCTGGAAACTTACTGTCCGCGAGCAATTTCTTCCTTTAGTTCAGAAAATTATTACAGAGACAGAGCTAAGCAAAACCGTAATTGAAACGCTTGCAGTTATAGCATTTAAGTATCCTATAAAGCAGTCTGACTTGATTAAGATAAGGACAAATAAATCGTATGACCACCTTAAAGAATTAGAGGAATTGGGTTATATCAGCAGGCAGAAGCACGGCCGAACGAATCTGATAAAACTGACGCAAAAGTTTTTTGAATATTTTGACCTTCCGGAAAGAAATTTAAGAGAAAAATTCAAGGATTTCGCAAGTATTGCTAAAACAATTGAAGATAAGGAAAAAGAAATAGAGGCAATTAAGCAGGAACAGAAAGCAAGTGCTGAAAAAGAAAAACAAAAAGATGAGGAAATAAATAAGGAAGTTGATTTAATGGATGAGAAAGGCAATGAAGTTGCTTTGAAACCTTACGGAAACAAAGAAGTTAAAGAAGAAATAACTGAGGGAAAACTTGGAACTTTGGATATTGTTAAAAAGCCTTCTGAAGAGAAATTAGAGGAAGAAAGGGAAAGAATAAAAAAAATAAAAGAAGAGGACAAGATAAAATCTGAAGAAAAAGAAAAACCCAAATTTGAAGGCCCAGGAATTGTATTAAGCAAAGAGGAAGAGAAATTAGTTGATGAAAAGGTAGAAAGAATATTACATCCTGAAAAAGAAGGGCAAAAAAAAGAAAAAGAAACTCAAGAGCCAGAAAACAAAACAGAAGAAGAACCTAAGGATCTTATAGAAGCTTCAATGGAAGAAAACAAAAAAGAAGAAAAACAATAATAAAATTAATATAAAAAAATAATTAATAATTTAAAAAATAGTGTAAATAAAAAATATTGTTGAAAATGATGTTTCTTTTACAATGCCCAAAGTGCAGTAATAAGATGAAATACCAGACATTAAAACCTATAACTGAAAAGAATAAAAAAAGATGCGTTTATTGCGGGAAAAATTTTTCCGTTAGTTCTAGAATAATTAAAAAATTGAACTAAATTTTCTAGAAAGTATTAAAAATATTTCTACATTATCTCTTGCTAAAATGAAGAATGTTTCACCGATTGATGAGAGACTATCTATAAGGAAAGTTAGCTCATCTGAGAGAAGAAGAGTTAATAAAACAAAAGATAACATTAGTTGGGCTATACCAGAGGTTGGTGCATAATTCTTAAATAAGACTCTCCTTATATACTAGAAAGAAGAATTCGATTATTATTCCAGGGGTGGTGGAGGTAACCACCATGACCCTGAAATCTCCAACTAA
>JADFLA010000047.1 GCA_022564635.1 Nanobdellota archaeon
TCATAGATGAAGCGCATGAATTTCTGCCAAATACAGGCAAGACAGTAGCTTCCCAACCATTGATTACAATCCTAAGAGAAGGAAGACAACCCGGTTTAAGCCTGGTTTTAGCAACGCAACAGCCAGGAAAAATACACACTGATGTAATAACACAATCTGACATAGTTATTTCCCATAGACTAACCGCAAAAATAGACACACAGGCATTAGGAGCAATAATGCAGAGCTACATGAGAGAAGGTCTAGACGAGCAGCTAAATTACCTACCCAGAGTTAAAGGAGCTGCTATAATATTTGACGATATAAATGAAAAATTATATCCAATGAGGGTAAGACCCAGATACACATGGCACGGTGGATCATCACCTACCGTTATATTGAAAAAGAAAAAAATATTTGAGTTTTAAACTTCCCTTAAAAATCTAATTTTATTTAATTGTAATATCATTATTATTAATATTGTTGATGCGGTCATAAGAACATATTCACCTAAACCCGCTATAAGTCCCAAGGCAGCAACAGCCCACATCGAAGCAGCAGTCGTTAGTCCTGTTACAGTGTCCTTAGACCTAAAAATAGTACCAGCACCCAAAAATCCTATGCCGGTTACTATACCTGCCACAATTTTAGATGGATCAAAATTAGAAAAAACTGTTACGCTCACAATAGTAAATAAAGCAGATCCAACAGAAATAAGCATAAGCGTCCTTATGCCAGCTGGCTTGTTTGCTATTTTCCTCTCATAACCCACTATACCTCCCACTACTGCCGCAATAAATATTCTAAGGAAAATTTCTGGATCAATTATCATTGTTATTATTTATTATAATTAGTTTAAATATTTTTCTTATTTATTTTGTATTTTATTTTCTAATTAATTATTTCTATTAATTGTAACAAATTTTATAAATACTGTTTAATCCCTATTGTAATATGCCATTTTCAAAATCATTCCCAAAACAGAGCAAAACTTCCACATATCCGCAATGGGAAGAGATAACATTAACAGATGAAGAAGAAAAAGAGCAAGAACAAAAATCAAGAGAAGAAAATATTAAGCTATTAAAAGAATGTATTGAAGATGCTAAATCTATTTTAATTGAAAAAGGCCTTAATGAATCCAATGCAGATATAATTAATGTTGCTATAGCTTTGTTTGAAAAACGCTCTAGCCACGAAGTTTATTGGAAAGAAAACAAAGCCAAAGAAAAATTTGATAAGATGTTTAATAAGTGATTCTATTTTTTTATTTCTGAAACAAAAGTTCTTTTATGTCCAACATGATACATAGCCTCATCAGGTCCGTAAGTCATCGATATCATGGAAGCCACAAACATTAGTGTAAAAAATAAAACAAAGGTAAAACCCCATCTCTCACTCCTGGGAAAAACATACATTGCAGATATAATAAATCCAACTATGCTTGTAATCATATAACCGCCTTTTAATGGAGCAACATTTCGTAGCATAATATACACCTCTTTTATATCATCTTTATTCTTGAATTATTTAAACTTAACGAATTTTAACTTGTTAATATACTTATAGAATCTCATCTATAAAAATTTATCGAATGTCCAGTATGATTTAATTTTCTAAAATATAAACTTCATTAATCACTCTTCAATTTTGATTTTTTGTTATTTTTCGTCAAGTTCCAACTTAATTCTTTCGTTTGAGAAACTAAAGAAATAAGAAAACTTTCCTATTAACGAGTATATAATATTTTCAAAATTTTCAGAGGCGATTTAAATGAATTTAACTAAAATAATGGAAAAATCAACCATTAGCACTGGACATTCGCGCGTAAGGTATTTAAATCTAAATGATTATAAGAAAAGCATGCAAATAATTACTAAATTAAGAGAAAGAAAAGATCATTTTATGATAACAATATATAAAGAATATAGAAAAAATTTAGATATTTCTGTAGGAGATATAATAATACTAAATTTAGATAATTATGAAATAATCAGGAAAATAAAGAAAGATTTCCATATTTCACTTCCTAAAAGTCTATTGAAAAATAAGAGTAATGGTGATGAAATTGAATTATCTATATTACAAATATCCAAAAAGGAGAATTGCTTTAAAAGACCAAAATCCATGGTGAAAAATAACAAAATAGATATCAGGCATTTCATTCCTAAAAAAACGATATTTAACCATCCTATTTATATAATTGATAGAAATAATGACTATTCTTCTGTTTGGTACCCAATAGGTGGCGGAGTTAGACATGTCACTATTAAAAATAGAGTAGACATTGATAAAATAGCAGAATTAATTGGGTTTTACTTTGGAGATGGGAGTACTTCTGAAAATATAAGAAGTTTTAGATTAACTAATTGTGAACCTTCTGTTTTGAACTATTGTTTAGACATACTACAAGAAATAGGCATAAAGAGAAATAATTGTAAAGTACAAATAATTTATAGCACAAACAAGGAATTAACAGAAGAGATTAAGAACAAATGTACTAATTTCTGGAGTAAAACCCTTAATCTAAATAAATCTAATATAGTATCTGTAAACAAATCTAAAAATGTAAGAGAAACATTGAAGTATGGTTCTGCAAGAATTTTTATTGATAATACAATATTGGTTGAAATATTTCTTCATGGATTATTAAAAAGCATTCTATTGAGGATTACAAATCCTGAGAACATAATAGATAAAAGATTACTTAATGGTTTTACTAGGGGTTTATTAGCAGCCGAAGGTGCTATTTATCTAAATAAAAATGGTTCTGTTGTTAAAATAGGAATGTCATATGACCCTCATTCTCGAGAACTTGACTTGTATAAAAAATTACTTAGTAATTTGGATATAAATTATGGAGGTACTAAAGGAAATGAGTTTTATATTTATGGATATAAAAACATTAAAAAATTACATAATATTAATGCTTTTAAAATGCACAAATCTAGAAATCAAAAATTTGTTAACGGAATTTTGAATCATAGATTTTTTAAAACTAGTCTCTCAAAATAAATTTATCCAATTGATTTTTTGCTTTTTCTCTGTTTTTTTGGTGAACTTTAAGGAAAGCATTAAGTTTGTCAATCAAAATTTGTTTTAATTCTCCGCTTAATAATTTTCCTGACTTATACTCCTCATATATTTTTCTTAACTTTTTATCGTCTTCTTCAAAAAAAGTAAGCCATTGATAAGCAACATCAATATCCGGATTGCCACCTTTTTTCCTGTGTTCCTCTACTGTGTCTCTTCCTCCAGAAAAAGCGTATTTATTTATTTTTCCTTTTACTGCATTCGGTCCATCTGTTGTCCAAATTGTGGTGTTAGCAATTGACGAAGACATTTTACCGCCTTGTGATAAAGCAGGTAAAAATCTGCATAATATTGTTGCCGGTTTTGGAAATCCAAGAGATTCTGCAACATCTCTGGTTAATCTAAAATGGACATCTTGATCTATGGCGCATGGAATTAAAACTCCGGTTTTCTTTTTTTCCATTACTGTTGGCAAAAAAGCTGGTACTGATTGCATAGCTGTATAGAATATTATGCCAATATTATGAGAATCTTTTAGACCAAAAGTGGATTTTATGGTTGAAAAAGTCATTTTTTTTGCTGCCATGCAGGCATACTTATACATATGACCAGCATATTCTGTATCCAAGAATATTTTAGTTTTTTTAGGGTCAAAACCTACTGCTATAATATCTAAAATATTTTCCTTCGCCCAATATTTTGTGGCTTCTAGCGTAGTCTCTTTATTAAATAAGAACTTTTCTTCATCAGGGATTTGGAACAATAAGTTGACCTTAAATTTGTCTTGTAACCATTTGGTAAACATCCAAGGTATTAAATGACCTAAATGTACAGGTCCAGATGGCGCTCTTCCCGTGTACAAATAGAAATTATTGCCTTTTTCAAATTCATCAAGAATTTTATCTAAATACATATGTGAAAAAAAGATATTCCTCCTTAAGAAATAATGAAGCTTTCCAGTATGTTTTTTAAATCTCGCAATAATATTATTATCTAGTGGTTTTACTCCAAACTCTTTTATTATTTTACCATAATCTACATCACCGCTAACTTCCCAAGGTGTCACAATATATTTTTTATCCTTCTTTTTCATTTTCTAATTATTTTCTTTGATAACTAATTTTATTAGTTTATATATATTTTGTTTCCCACTTATCTAATTTGGTCGATACAGAAAAGATTATAATTTATTTTAAATTGTTTACTACATTGTTCACTAGTCCCATGCCAGCATCTTTTATTCCAGATAAAACAGATTCTGGATGAAACTGAATACCTTCTATCGGCAATATTTTATGTTTAGCTGCCATGATTGTCCCATTAGAAGTTGCTGTTACTTCAAAATTATCTGGAGCTTGGTAAACTCCCAATGAGTTGTACCTTGCAAACTCTTGCCCTTGCATAATCCCTCTAAAGATTCCATTACCATTATGATAAACAGGAACTGAGGCTCCATGGACTACTTCATCTAGTGGTACAACTTGCTGTCCAAAATATTCCATCATTGCCTGGAATCCCAGACAAATTCCAAAGAAAGGTGTTTCATTATGATACCTATCTAATAAATCCATATAATTACCTGCTTCTTTAGGACCATTTGGGCCAGGACCTAGTAATATCATATCTGGATTTCCACTTACAGCAGTTTCCAAGCTACAATC
Organism: Nanobdellota archaeon; assembly: GCA_022564635.1. Taxonomy (GTDB): domain Archaea; phylum Nanobdellota; class Nanobdellia; order Woesearchaeales; family GW2011-AR4; genus JACPJP01. The sequence goes on from JADFLA010000047.1 coordinate 4,674, forward strand.
ACTTTTGTAAATATCTACAGTTGCTCCTGCAAGTCTAAAATAAGCTGCAATAGTATTTGCAAAGGAGTCATAGTTGTCTATATAGTTTATTTTCATTTCAGCCTCGACTCTAGATTTTTTAATGGCCTATCTAATTTTAACATAACTTCCTCAGCCTCATTTTCTGGAGTTGAACCAGCGACAATTCCTGCTCCTGCTTGTACAGTTGAGAAACCATTATTGACGTAAACAGATCTTATAGTAATTCCAGTATTACAATCACCATTAAATGTCAAATATCCAACAACGCCTCCATAAAACCCTCTTCTTGTCGTTTCTAATTCTTCAATAGCTTTCATTGCCTCAACCTTTGGTGCACCACTTAAAGTTCCTGCAGGTAGTGTTGTCAGAATTGCATCAATAGAGTCAAATCCATATCTAAGTTTTCCTCTAACTCCACTGGCTAGATGGTAAAGATTAGGATACTCTTCAACTGTGAACATATCTGTTACTATAACACTCTCAGGTTCACAAAGTCTATATACCTCATTTCTAGCAAGGTCTACAAGCATGCTATGTTCACTCAACTCTTTATCATTAGTTAATAGCTCTCTTCTAAGCATAGCATCCTCTAAAGGATTTTGTGAGCGTCTTATTGTTCCAGCTAGAGGTCTTATTGTTATATCTCCATACTCAACAACTGCATGAACTTCTGGTGAGGATCCATAAAGAAATTCTCCATTTCCAAAATTAAAGAAAAAACAGTATGGACTAGGATTTATTTCTCTAAGCCTTTCGTAGGAATTTATTGGATCTTCAATTAGGGGTACAGAAATGGATCTTGATAAGACACATTGCATAAATCTCCCGTTTTTTATGTCTGATATTATAGAAGCAACTTTGTTAACGTATTCATCTTCTGGCATGCTCTCTAATCTTAAAGCTGAGCTGTCATTAAGCTTCAAATGATGTGATTCAAAAGGTATCTTTTCTCCATCAATTTGCATTTGATAATGGGTTCCCTTCTGCTTTATTTCATCAAAAACATAAATGTCTCCTGGAAGAAACAAGGTAAAATCCTCACCAGGTTCTTTATCGTGTAGATGTCCAATGTCCTCAAAGTTTCTTACAAAATCATACGCAATGCCACCATAAAGTCCAGCATAATTATTATCAGTTGAAAATTTTTGTAAAAAAGACCTTAAGAAACTACCTGCAGAAGTTTTCCTTATCCGTTGTTCTTCTAATAAATTGGAGTCAAAACCTCTAATAAATGTTCCATTAACTCTGTTGTAATTTTGTTGATAAGATGTGACAAAAGGAAAATCTTCTTCTGAAAACTCTCCCAACAAATTTCTGCCCTGTTCTGTAAGTGCTTCAATACTAAAAACATCATTTTTTCCAGTTATTTTAAGTGCAAGATTTGCTGCAACTATACTCTGCTTTCCATATGCGAGATTAACAGTTCTCGATTCCATCAATAATGCAGGGACCATACCATTATTTGTTAGAGATCTATATAGATCAAATGCATTTTGATATTCAATGTTCCTTTCGGTTAGTTTAAGTTCCATTTTGATTACATTTACATTAATATAAAAAGATATATTTTCACAGATCTTTTATCTGCATCTTAATTATAATTTATTTGTACAATTCTTTTTAACAATCTTGGGTCATATTGTTTTACTCTTATTTGAAACTTTATTCCTACAAGTTCCTCTAGTTTTTTGACTTCTTCTGGCCAAAGATTAAAATATGAACCTTCAAATTTTTGATCTAAGTCTACTATTGTTTCGATTCTATGAGATTTACTACCCTCTTCTAATTCAACAGTTACAGGTCTTACCTGCTTGCTAGCGTAGTAAGGTATTAAATCCCCTCCACCCCAGGGTGGTGTGATACTGGAATATCGCTGCATATATTCCTTTCCTACTTCAACAACTTTAACAGTCAAATCTGTTTTTGACCCTATTACTTTATCTATAATTGTTCCGAGATGTATCTTATTGGCTATCATCTTACAATACCTTATAAGTTAATTGGTTCATTTTGTATTAATTGTCTTAATGATTCAACTCTTGAACTACACATTCTACCGTTATTATCTTTAAGGTAGGTCCCAACAATAACTGCATTTGCGTATAATCCTAAAGTTTGGATATTATCTGGGTTTGTGCCACTTCCAATATTGATATAGCTATTGGGAAGTGCCGTTCTAACAGCCTTAAGATCATCCAATGCAGGCACATCACCGGTATATCTTCCAGTTATGACTAATTCGTCTGCTCTACTATTCAATATCTCTTCAGCTGACTCTTCAATTGGTCTTTCTGAAAGGGGATGTGCATGCTTTACTCTCACATCTGCAAGAATTCTTATATCGTTAGCATCTATCTTGTGCCTAAATGTGATAACATCATAAGGGTTCCCTTCCATAAATCCATATGAAGTAAGAACAGCCTCTGTGAATACAGGAATTCTGACAAAGTCTGCGCCAACTACTTTTGCAATGGAAAGTGCTGACTTATAATCATTAAACAAACAACAAATTCCTAATGGTACTTGAATGTTCTCTCTTACCTTTTGAGCTGCAACAGTATACGCAACAATCTGTTCTGTTCCCAATATTTTTTGTTGTGGATCATCATAAGTATTTTCTAATAGGATGGAATTTATACCACCATTTTCTAATTGATGTGCATCATATAGAGCATGTTCCAGTACTTTACTCATTCCTTTATGTTGTGGATATCCTGGCAAAGCATCTAAGTGAATCATACCAATGAGTTTCATTTTTTACTCCCAAATTCTTCTATAAATTCAATCGTTCCTTCAACCAACACATCTATTGTATCTATTTTGGGAATATTAACATCCTTGAGCATAACAGCTAGCTCTGTACATCCTATAATTATAATCTCAGCACCACTATCCACATATTTTCTTGCAATCCGCTCAACAAGCTGTTTTTGCAATAGTTTATTTTTACCCTTATTATAACTAAAAATAGAAGTACTTAATTGATCAATATCTTGGTCTGAAACATTTACATATTCAATTCCATCAAACTTATACAAACCCTTTCTAATTGTGCTTGGAGTGCCCAGAACTATGGTCCTTTTTATGTCTTTATCGATCAATCTTTTTTTTACTTCTTGCCTCAAATCCATAATATGTGTTTTTACTTCACTTTGCAATTCATCATAATACAAATATAGGGTATTACATACTATTACAATCACATCAACATTGTACTTATCAAGTTCTCTTATTCCAGTTTTATACGGCTTTAATTGCTCAGCAGAAATTTCCCCTACCAATTCTGGAGCCGGAATACTATTGACAATTATCTGCGGAAAATCAGAATTATTTTTTATCAATCCTGTTTGCTGAAGACCTTTAATTAGTTTGAGGTAATACTCTCCAGTCGCTTCCGGTCCGATACCTCCTAAAACTCCTATTCTTAGGTTGCCACCGACAACCACCATTCTGATTTTCAAAATTACCTTTCATTTTTCGAAATTTCATTTTATATTTCTCCATCTAATTTATTTGTTAACAATAGAACTCATACAAAGAATATAAATCTTGTGTCACAAAAACATAAAATTTATAAATAAAGGCATATTTGTGTCTTTTATGACAAATATATCGGATCAAGTAAAGATTTTCTAATATCAACTGTAGGTATATATTCATCATGCAATGAACTAACTCTTCTTTGCAATTCCTTTTTACCCTTAATCCGAGACATGCTTATCTTACCCCCCTAATTACTGGAATTCTATTCAATTCGTCTGGCTTTCAAACAAAGTATGTTTTCATATGCTAATTCTCCATAAAGAATTGGTATGAAAATTTCACCGTCAAATGAAGTCTCTACAAAGTTTTCCAATGTTAAATCTTTATTCATTGGAGACTCCTCTAAAATTCCATAAACCCTATATTTTTCTTGTTGCGCTTGACCAGGTGACCCTTCGAGTAATCCGAGATTAACTAAGCATTGACGCACTTGTCTTTCAATCTGATCTGCCGATGTGGATCTGTTATATTCTATTGCTATTCCCAACATAACATTTTCTATAAGAGATACACCACTAGCAAACCCCGACATATCAACTACTTTTTTTAGGGGGTAATGTTGTGCGAGGTCATTATTACCAACCGTAATAATAAAGTCATCTGTTTGAGCCGTAGTTGAATGTAAATCAAATGTATAATCAACACCATATAATTCATTGGAAAGTGCAAAAGCTAGTTGCTCTTCATGAGTCCCATATCTATCGCCAGGGAAAGATCTGTTTAAGTCAGAACTTATAAATCGTTGATTCAGTTGCATTGCCTCTTCATTAGCAACAACATATTTAACTGTACTATCTATTTTAAGTGTACTTTCTAGTTGTTGAATAACTTCTGCTCCTATTTTCTCATTTCCATGTACGCAACCAACGATTGCAACCGCTGGTGATTTAAACCCATATGTGTTTATTTTCATTTTTTTCCTCAAATTTGTTTTCTTGATCAGAATGCTTTGAAAATTAAATCAGCTTTCTAGTTGTGTTAAAAATCTTGAAAAAAGAACTAACAAAGCCAAAATAAATCACGATTAGCATAATATCTACCTAAAACTAAACGAGATACGATGTTATAACTTTTACAATTATAATTTTGGATTGTCATTTTCCATATTAATAAAATATGAATCTATTTAAATCTTGTGTCACAAATTCATAAAATTTATAAATAAAGACTTATTTGTGTCTTTTATGACAAATATATCAGATCAAGTAAAGGTATTCTTAGATAATGATTTTATTATAAGAAAATGTTTGTTTAGAAACATAATTAGCTTAAGGGCTCTATCTAGATATATAATAAAATCATTAGGTTTAGAAGAAAAGAACCTAGATGCTGTTATGAGTTCTATTAGAAGGTATAAAAAAGAAGAAAGAATGAAAACAGAGTTAGATTTAAAAAAAGTTTTCTCTAAGATTGGTGTAAAAACAAGAAGCAATATTGTTGATATTTGTGTTAAAAAGAACAAAAAAGTTTTAGAAAATCTAAATAAAATAAATTCAATAGTTGATATCGAAAAAGGAGATGTTATAAGAGTTATTCAATCTGAAGAAGGCATCAGGATAATAATAGATGAAAAAAACCTGGATAAATTTTTTAATTATTTCTCCAAAAACGATTGCATATCAATAGAAAAAAATTTAGTTGAAATAAATTTGCATTTTACTCAAGAAGCCTCTAAAACAAAGGGCATTATAGCATTAATTTCCTCCAGCCTAAATGCTGAAGATGTAAATATTGTAGAAATTATTAGTAGTGCACCAGAGTTATTAATATTTTTAAAAAAAGATGATTTACTTAAAGCCTTAAATGTAATTAATAACCTAGAGAAAATGCTCGAAACTTAATTAAAATAAGATTATCTAAACATTCTGTTTTACACTCTTCAAAATATCCTTAATAGCTTTAACCTTATCTTTGCTCTTGAATATAAAAGAACTCACAACCAAAACATTAGCACCTGCTTTTACTGCTAAAGGTGCTGTTTTATCATTAACACCACCATCAACCTCTATGTCCAAATTAGGCCTTAATTCCCTCAACTCTTTAACTTTACTCATACAGCTTTCTATAAACTTCTGCCCAGAAAATCCCGGCTCCACCGTCATTATCAAAACCATCTCAACTTTATCTAAAATATCTTTTATAGCATCCAATGGAGTTTTTGGATTTATTGCAACTGCTGCCTTAATATTGTTTTTTTTAATAAATTCTAATGTTTTTTTTAGATTTCTGCAAGCTTCATAATGAACAGTTATATTGTTTATTTTTAATTTTTTATTTGAATTGATAAATGTTTCAATATACTCATTGCTTGGCTCTTTAACCATCAAATGTATATCTAATGGAACTTTTGTATTAAATTTCTTAAGAAGCTCAGCCTGCGGAGTTATATTTGGAACAAACTTATTGTCCATAACATCTACCTGCAATAAATCAGAATAATCTTCTATTTCATTAATTTCTTCCTGCAGCCTATCCTGATTTGCAGATAAAATAGACGGAACAATCTTTAATTTTGGCATTTTACATTGAATTTTTATCCTATGATTCACAATTATTTGTTAATTCTTTATTTAATTTTAGACATTATTTCTTTTAAGCATTGGAATTAAAATAATAATACGAAAATTTTCTTTCACAAATTAGTTAAGGAAAATTTTAACTTATTTTGTTGTTAACAACCAAACTTAAGTTGTGTTTTGCCTTATTGTTGTGTTGTTAGCAAAACACAGTATTATTATTTTTTGTTTTTGTTGCGTTTTTATTTTTTAATGGTATATAAATTAAATTATTAATGAGATAATTATTATTTTGGTTGTGAACCTTATTGAATTTATTTTTATTGTATCTTAAATCTCCATATACTTAACATCAAGATTATTTATATCAATAATAATGCAATTTAACTTATTTTCAGGATAACTGCTACCTATATTAATGCATATTGTTTTTCCTATCTTATCTGTGTATGATCCTGATATCTTTGGGCTTTCATGTATATGTCCATGTAAGGTTAAAAAAGGTTGTTGTTTTTCTGAGGTTGGTGCGAAAATAACAAAATAAGATTAAAGCTTTAACTCTAAGTAACGTCTTAATGTTGTGTTTTAATCCAAGTAAACAAGTTACAATATTTCTATGATG
>JADFLA010000048.1 GCA_022564635.1 Nanobdellota archaeon
GATAAAACCCAAAAGCCCTAAAAACAACTTTATAAACTCCTCCTCTTTACCATAAATATGTTCAAAAAACTAAAAGAAAAATTCAGCTCATGGTTAAAAAACCGTTATGGTATGTTGATGCATTCAAGAATGTGGGTGCTAAGCTTATTACGTTTCATATAGAAAGTTGTAAGGATAGTAAAGAAGTTAAAAAGACTATTGAGACCATCAAAGCTCATAGATTAAAAGTTGGCTTGGCTCTTAATCCAAGAACTGCTGTTATTGTTATTATTATTTTATTTTCCACTTTAAAGAGTTATAAAACAGACTTTTATTTAAAGCTTTCTAACATGCTGATTAATTCCGAAAGTTATAAATATTAAAGGTTATATGTAAACTTTGTGGTATCAATAAAAAAAGAAGGAGTTATTTTAGAAGCAACTGGTTTAGAGTTTGAGAACCAGGCTGTTTTAAATCCAGCATGCATTAAGGTTGGAAATGATATTCATATGTTCTATAGAGCAGTTAAGCAGGGGAATTATTCAAGCATTGGGTACTGCAGGTTTGAAGGTCCTTTAAAGCTTGTTGAAAGAGCAAAAAAACCTATATTGTTTCCTGAGCTTGATTATGAAAAACATGGAGTAGAGGACCCAAGAATTGTGTTTCTTGACGGGCAGTATTATATGACCTATATGAATTATGATGGAGATAATGTAGTTGCTTCTTATGCTGTGAGCAAAGACCTCAAAACATTTGAGAAAAAGGGGAAGATCTTTCATCTTATTTCTTTTCCAGAGTTAATGAATTCATTAAAAGGGACAAAAATAGAGGAAAGATATAACTGCCATGAAAAATACAATGAAACATCAGCAGATACATTAGATCATTTATTTGTATGGGGCAAGGACATGATACTGTTCCCGAAAAAGATTAATGGCAAATATGCAATGCTTCACAGAGTTCTTCCCAATATACATATTGCTTATTTTAATGATTTTAAAGAGCTAACAGTAAAATATTGGAAAGAGCATATGAAACAATTAGCAAAATACACTGTTATTGAAGCTCAGGAGTGGTTTGAGTCAAGACATATCGGAGGAGGATGTCCCCCTATTGAAACTGATAAAGGATGGCTTTTAATCTATCATGGTGTTGAAGAGACAAAAAAAGAGGGAAAGATTTATAGAGCTGCTGCTGCCTTGTTAGATAAAAATAATCCTTGCAAAATTATTGGCAAGCTTAATCATCCTTTATTTTCACCTGAAGATAAATGGGAGAGAAAAGGGGACGTCGATAATGTAGTTTTTCCAGAAGGAGCCGCTCTCTTTGGAGAGAAACTTTATATTTACTACGGGGCTGCTGATAAAAGAATCTGTGCTGCTTCTCTTAATCTTTCTGAGCTTTTGGATGATTTAATAGAACACGGATCTCAAAAATAGGTTTTATCCTTCTTGGGATAATACCTTTATTTTACCTAAAACCGCACATTTATATAGGCCCGATTTTCCTATATTACTTGCATCTACCATGGAAGCTAGAAAAGAAGAAGAATATCGCGATGTAAAGTCTTTTACAAGAATCATAAAGTCGGAAGAAGAAAATAAAGAAGAAACACAAGAAGAGGAGAAAAAAGAAGAATCACAAGACGAAGAAAAAAAAGAAGAGACAACTGAGGAAAAGAAAGAAGAATCTTCCGAAGAGAAAAAAGAAGAATCATCTGAAGAAAAGAAGGATTAATTTTTTATGTGGGATAAAGTAAATACTTTATCTCGTATAAAAGGAAGTTATTTTTATTTTCCTTTTTGTTATATAGAGAATCTAATTCTTATAATTTTATTTTATAATTTCTTTGGTGAAAATTAAAATTATCATTGAGAAAATCGAAGAGGGCCGCAAAAAACGGAGTGTAACATTGGTTAAACGAATTTAAAAGAACTCACGTCTTCTTAACCAAATCTAATTTTATATTCAATTCTTTAAGCTGTTCATCAGGGACATCAGAAGGACTATTATCCATTGGGCATTCTGCGTCTTTGTTTTTTGGGAATGCGATGACTTCTCTTATGTCATGAGTGTTGCATAATAGTGCAACAAACCTGTCAAAACCTAAGCCAATACCTCCATGCGGTGGTGTTCCGTACTTGAAAGCTTCCAATAAAAATCCAAATTTTCTTTCTGCATCTTTATTGCTTAAACCCATTATTTTGAAAAGAGTTTTTTGTATTTCCGGATTTGTTTCTCTTATTGATCCAGAACCCAATTCAACTCCATTTAATACTAAATCATATAAATCACCATGAACTTTAGAAACATCATTGTCTAAAAATTTCAAATGCTCTTTTTTTGGAGCTGTAAAGATATGATGGCTTGGATCCCATCTATGCTCATCTTCATTCCACTCAAACAATGGAAAATCAACAACCCAGCAAAATTTAAAATCCTTATCTTTAATCAACTTTAATCTTTTCCCTAGCTCAACTCTTAATTTAGACAAAATTTCATTAACATTTTTTTCTTTATCTGCAATAAAAAATAAAATACTTTCTTTCTTTGCTTTTGTTTTTGCAAGCAATTTTTTTTGTATTTCTTTATTGAAAAATTTTACAATGTTACTCTCTAAACCTTTATCAGAAACTCGCATCCATGCCATACCTTTCGAACCTATGCTTATTGCATAATCAATTAAGCTGTCTATTTCATTTCTTGAAAATTTATCTTCTGGATTTATACATTTAATTTTATCAGCTTTGTTAAAAACCTGGAAATCAGATTTTTTTACAATTTCCGTAACATCTATCAGCTCTAAACCAAACCTCAAATCTGGTTTATCGCAACCATATTTATCCATAGCTTCTTTATGAGGTATCTTAGGAAATTTATATTTAATATCCACACCCATAACCCTTTTCATCATATGCTTATACAAACCCTCTATCATATCCATAACATCTTCAGCATTAACAAAACTCATCTCAAAATCAATTTGTGTATGCTCTGGCTGTCTATCTTGCCTTAAATCCTCATCCCTTAAACATCTAGCAAATTGGTAATACCTATCACAACCAGAAATCATTAAAATTTGCTTATAAATTTGAGGACTTTGCGGCAAAGCATAAAACTTTCCAGGATTTATTCTGCTAGGAACAATATAATCCCTGGCACCTTCTGGAGTTGCACGAACCAAAATTGGTGTTTCAATCTCTAAAAAATTGTTTTTATTTAGATATTCCCTAGCGGCCATAGCAGCATTATGCCTTATCTGCAAATGTCTCTGCATTTTAGGCCTTCTTAAATCTAAATAACGATATTTTAACCTCATATCTTCATTTGCCTCTATTCTGTCCTCAATCTCTAATGGAGGTGTCTCAGCTTTATTCAGAACCTCAACTTCATCCACAAGAACTTCTATCTGACCAGTTTTTAATTTAGGATTCTCTAAACCTTTACCCCTAGCCCTTACTTTTCCTTTAACAGCAATAACATCCTCTCTTCTTAATCCCTCAGCTATTTTATGATTCTTTTTATCATGCTCTGGATCGAAAACTATTTGTGTTAAACCATACCTATCCCTTAAATCAATAAATATTATTCCGCCATGATCCCTAGCCGAAGAAACCCAACCATTAAGAATTACTTCTTTCTTAATATCATTTTTTGTAAGCTCCCCGCAAGCATTTGTTCTTCTTAATTTCATATTCTTTCCTTTAGCTTTAACTCAAAAACAATATCTTCCAATTTTTTCAAATTCCACTTAATCTGGTCTGATTTCTTTCTTAATTCATTATTCCTCAAATTGAATTCAAGAAACTCACCATAAATCTCCTCAACAAGGTCCTTAATTTCAACTGCTTGCTTAAAATTTTTTTTAATAACATCACTCACTGCTTTTCTTGTAAGCTCTCCAGTTAAATCACATAAGCCCAACAAATAACTTTCAGTATCAACCTTTAAAGAAGCCCTAGAAGGTATTTTTTTATATTTGATAAAGTGATAATAACACAATGCCTCAACATATTCTTGTATAGCCACTTGGTTCATATTTGTATCAAGCCATACACTAGCATTAAGAGATTTCTTTTTTTTCTCAATCTCACTTACATAAGAACCCGCACTTTTCATATCATTCCTGTGCAAAGCGTAAATTATTCTTTTAGAGAGGTTTATTATTTCTCTTGATTGTTGTATCAATGATTCCCTCTTAATATCAAAATCAGCTATTTCCTTCCTTATTTTTCCAAATTCCTTTTTATCCAGCATTTTAAACCGTAAATTTCACAGTTTTATAAAACTTTTTATTAGAATTGCAGATTTGTATTATAGCAAAGTGCACAAATAATCGTACAAAGATTTTGCACTTTGCTTAGTTTCCGTAAGGAAACCTAGGAAACCAAAACAAAATAGTTTGTTGGTTTCCCACTGGTTCGCGTTAGCGAACCTAGAAAATTTTTTTGAATTTTCCACTGTTACGAGAAAGCATCAAATATACGAAAATTTATGCCTTCGAGTATAATTATATTTTTCGAAAGGTTTATATATAATCTTTTCAATGGATTAATAAAAAGATGGCAACCCCATTCAGAGAAATAATAGATTTTTTTGCTAATATAGGTATTTTTGATGTAGTATTACCCTTCCTTCTTGTTTTTACAATTGTTTTTGCGCTTTTAGAAAGGACTAAGGTTTTTGGCACTGAAAAAATAGAAGGCAAAGAATATACAAAGAAAAACCTAAACTCAGCTGCCGCTTTTGTAATAGCATTTCTCGTAGTGGCTTCTTCAGAACTTGTAGAGGTAATAACAGAGGTATCATCAAAATTTGTTGTTCTGCTTTTATTAATAGTCTTGTTCATGCTCCTAGTGGGATCTTTTTTCAAAGAAGAAGCCCATGGAGTCTTTCTGGAAAAGGGTGGCTGGCGAACAGCATTTATGCTAATAGTTTTTGTCGTTTTGGTCTTCATCTTCCTTGATGCTTTAGACCTATTAAATGATGTGTTTGATTTTTTTAAAGGCACAAATCAAGGCGAAATTGTTGGATCAGTAGTATTGTTGATCTTGATAGTCTTGTTCATAGTGTTTATAACGCAGGGAAAGGAGTCTGGCCAGACTGAAAAGAAATCATAAAATTTAAATAGTATGAATTTAATAATAACGCAATAAATAATTTATATAAGAGGTGTACCATGGCTAATGTGTTTGAAAATTTTTTTATATCTTTAGAAAGAGTTGGCTTTGTGGATGTTTTGCTGCCATTCCTCCTAATCTTTACACTCTTATTTGCAGTTCTTGATAAAACCAAGATTCTGGGAGAAGGAAAGAGGAATATGAATGTAGGTATAGCAATAATCTTTGCTTTATTAACTGTTATACCCCACGTAACTGGGAACTTTCCAGCTGGCTATGATCCTGTTGCAATTATCAATGCAGCTTTACCTTCTGTTTCTTTAGTTATTGTTGCAGTTGTGGCATTGATGATTTTGATAGGCGTATTTGCACATGACAGGGTTATGTTGGGAATGACTGCACCTGGATGGGTTGGAATATTCTCTGTAGGTGTTCTCATATTTATATTTGGAAGCGCTGCTGGCTGGTGGACTACAGGTTTTCTAGATACGTTGGATAATTTTTTTGGTTCGGATATTATAGCAATATCGATTATGATACTTGTATTTGGTATTATCATAGCATTTGTCACAGGAGGAGGAGAAGCAGAAAGAGCCGGAGGAGCTGCTCAGAGGATTGGCTTTAACCTTCCTGAATTATTCGGCGGAAGAAATAGATGAATTATTTAAAAAATGGCAACATTTCTTGATGTCACTGCATTAGAGAATTTCTCTATTATTTTTGTATTTCTTTTGGCGTGGCTCGGCGGCTATGCAATGCTATTATATACAAAAGTCCTAGGAGGCCAAAATCAGTTTATTAATATAATTCTTAGCTTGGTATTTGCTATTTTTGTGATAATTTCTCCGCTTGCTACTTTAATATTCAAAACATTAGTCCCAATTGTAGCTGTTGTTATGCTCTTAGTTGTAATAGTATATTCAGCTTCAGGCATGTTTGGTAATGTTCAACTAGAGTCAATGCAAGGCCTAAAATGGACCGTACTTGCAATTTTAGTAGTTGCGCTTGTTGTAGGAACCGGAGCAATAGTAAGGGAAAACATTAATGTCCCAGAAAGAGGAGAAGATTTTGGCAAGATATCTACAGTCATATTTCATCCAAATTTTCTTGGTATGATTCTTATTCTTCTTATAGCAGTCTTTACTGTTGGGTTATTGGCTGTTAAGCAGATGTAGCTATTTCTTACCTAACTTAGAGCCCTTCGCAATTCTATCAAGCTTATTGACATTCTCTGTCAAGCTTGGCAAAACTTTTTGAAAAACCTTTTCCATTGCCTTAATTTCTACTCCTACATTTGTTATGCTTTTATCATATTCAGAAATCTTTCCCAGCAAACTCTTGTGCAGATTATTTAAGCTTTCTGCCAAATCCTTTATCTGCTGCTCAAATTTATTAATCTTACCTTCTGTTTTTTCCTTCCAGTCAATTATTATTTTTATATCATCCTCAAACTCTTTCCATTTTTCGTCTATTATAGCCTCTGCAATTTCCTCAATCTGCTCTTTGTCTACCTGGGGTTGTGCCGCAGGTTGTTCAAACTCCTGCTGAGGTGGTTGTTGCTCTTGAGGAAAGCCTTGTTGAGGTGGCATTTGTGGCATCATTCCTCCTGGTTGTTCTTGTCCTACATTACCACCACTTATATTTACCTGGTTTAATGCATCAAAAATCTGGGAAGAATTATAACCCTGCTTTTCTAGCTCCGGGATTATCTGATCATTGCTCATGCCTCTTTGTTTTAAAACCATAATCTGGTCAAGTGGTGTTCCTGGGGTTTGTGGTTCTGCTTTCTTCTTTTTCCCAAAGCCAAATATAGCCATATGTCACCTCTTTTTAAGATAATATAAAAGTCTACTAATCTATATTTTATTTAAAAAATGTATATAAAGGTTTCTATTTGATGACAGTTGTTTAACTTTTTTATTATTTTATTGAATTATTTTTAATTTATTTTAATTATATTATTTTTTTTATGAAATTTTATTGTTTTTATTTAATTGATAATTTTTTATTGAAATTTATTTTTTGTTTGTGCTCTTTGTATTCTCCCTTTTAAGAATCTCCTTAACTAGTGCCTCTACCTCATTTTGAGTAACAAACTTTACCGGATTCCAGAAATTTATGTATTTCTCTAAAACCTTAACCTCTTCCCTCTTTGCAGACTCTTTTAATTCATTTACCAAATCAACTATTTTTTCTTTTATTTCCGAAATCTCTTTTTTTATATCTCCTATATCAGATGTTAATGTCCTTATTTCGGTAGCAAATACCTTATTTTTGCCGAGCATATTCCGCTCTGTAACCTGCAATGCTCTCCTTATATTAGTAATACTCTCCTCAAGAATCCTTAGTCTTCTGCCTAAATTCCCAATATCCTCTGTAAAAGCACTCATATCAGGCTGTACAGGACCTTTTTTATGAAAAAGTCCGGGATGAGGTTTTGGTGGTTGATCTTGCAATTGTGGCATTTTAATTATCTTTGATATTATGCTTATTTATATGTTTTGGTTTTTTATATACACAACTAACAATTTATTTATTTTTATCAATTTAATAACTTACAACAAATTTCTATCAAAACCTATTTATATTACCTAATTCTTAAAGTTTTTTGATGTCAAAACCAAAAACAATATCAAAAGAAATTCCTTTGTCAGAAATAACCTTAAGAAAATATGAAAAGCCCTCAAAGTTTTCCGACAGAGAGCTTGTAAGAAAGCTATGTTTATCCATAGGCTTATTGCAGCCAGGTGATTCCAGAGACGTTATTGTTGATATTCTTCATGTTTTATTAAAGGCAAAAAAGCAAAATAAGTCATTAACTTCTGAAGAAATAGAAAAAGAGGTCATAAACGCAAGAAAAAAACAAAAACTTGCTCTGCATGGAATAGCCCCATCAAACATAAGGAGGCAAATAAAAAGATTAAGAGATTTATTTTTAGTAGAAAAAATAAAAAATTCCTACAGAATTACTGAATTCGAAAATCTAAGCATAATTTTCGAGGAAAAGATTGAGAAATTCTATTTAAAATCAATTGTTGATAGGGTTAAGGAGTATTTCAATTCTTTAGATAAAAATTAATGTTTTTGTGGAAATCTTTAAATATATCTACTCCTAATTAATTAATATGTATCAGCAAAATGGAAGTCATAAACCTGTAAATAATCATATAGACCGCAGGCATGAAAGAACAATTACAGTAGGAATTAATACTGTAGAATTGTATTATCCTGGAACAACGGAGGATAGGTATTTTGAAAATGGTCAGAGTACTACATATGAAAAACGTATTGTTGGTGCACCACCAACTGGATGGGAATCTGACCTTGTTACTTCAATTCAAGGTTTGCGTAGGCCAGAAAAAATTGGAGATATTTACCCTTTGTTACCAAGTGGAAGTTGTGTAATATATAAAACATATACATCAGAGCAAGATAGAATACCAAAAGTAATCGAGATAGCTGAAGAAGTAGTTGGAGAGAATCTAGACAATGTAGTAACTATTGTCGAACTTTGGCTAAAAAAGAAGTTAGATTCGTAGCAATTTGGAATTTTTTCTAATCCATTACAGACAAAACTTTTATAAACCAAAACCTCTTTCTCAATATGGTACTGAATGGTTTCAGTATAGACACTTCTTTTCAATTTTTCTGCCTTAGTTTAACCAATAATGTATACTGGAAAACATAAGATTTATAAATAAGGAATAGGCTATTATTTTTTTAATATGAATTTCGAAAATAGAGATATAATCTCCATACATGATTTCTCAAAACAAGAATTGCTTTATATTTTGAAGATTTCAAAATTAATGGAAAAGAATCCTAATCCAAATTTACTAAACAACAAAATATTAGCAACCTTATTCTTTGAGCCATCAACAAGGACAAGGTTAAGTTTTCTATCTGCTATGGAGCAGTTAGGTGGAAAAGTAATGGGCTTTGCAACTGCTGGAATGACTTCTATAAAAAAAGGAGAGACCTTATGGGATACCATAAAAATGGCTCAGGCTTATGCTGATGCAATAGTAATAAGGCATCCTCTAGAAGGTTCAGCTAGATTAGCAGCAGAAGCATCCTCCAAGCCTATAATTAATGCAGGCGATGGAGCAAATCAGCATCCCACACAAACATTGCTTGATTTGTACACAATACAAAAAGTAAAAGGCAAATTAGATAATTTACACATAGGGATGTTAGGAGATTTAAAGTATGGAAGAACAGTACACAGCCTTACAACCGCTTTGTCTCATTTTAATCCAAAGTTTTACTTCATAGCACCTCAAGCATTGCAAATGCCTCAAACATACCTCGATGAATTAAAAGAGAAGAAAATAAAATTTTTTACAACTGCAAATTTAATGAAAGTAAGCAAAAAATTAGATATACTTTATGTGACCAGGATTCAAAAGGAAAGGTTTGCAGATCCAGTAGAGTATGAAAAATACAAAGGAGTTTACAAACTAGACACAAAACTATTACCACATATAAAAAAAGACCTTAAGATAATGCATCCTCTACCTAGGGTAGATGAAATAGACAAAAGTTTAGATGATACACAGCATGCTGTTTACTTTGAGCAGGCAGCAAATGGGATACATGTAAGAAAAGCCTTGTTGTCTTTAGTTTTAGGTAGGATCAAATGAAAAAAGAACTAAGCATTTCAGCAATAAAAGACGGTACTGTAATAGACCATATTCCTAGTAATGCGACCTTAAAAGTAGCCGATATTCTCGACCTTAAAGGCATAAGAGGAATCATATCTATAGCTACAAACCTCACAAGCAAAACAATGGGGAAAAAAGGGCTTGTAAAGATCAGCGGAAAGGATTTGACAAAAGAAGAAGTTGATAAGATTGCTTTAATAGCCCCTAATGCTACTGTAAATATTATCAATAATTATAACGTAAAGAAAAAGATAAAAGTTACAATACCTTTAGTAATAAATAAAATAATAAAATGTTCTAATCCAAATTGTATAATAAATAATGAGGAAATTTCAACTAAGTTCTATGTTCTAAACAAAGATCCATTAAAGGTAAAGTGCCATTATTGTGAAAGAAATATGGATAAAGAGGACATATCACTTTTATAAAAATGTTAGTTACAAATTTATGTGGGGTGGAGCTACGCAACCCTACAATCCTAGCTTCTGGAATTTTGGGAGTTACCAAAGAAAGTGTCAACAGAATAGGAAATTTAGGAGCGGGAGCTGTTACCCTAAAGTCTTTATGCCATGAAGTAAGAACAGGCAACCCTAATCCAACTATGTTTGCAGATAAAAGTGTTTTCATGAATGCTGTTGGTTTGCCAGGACAGGGAATAGATAATGCAGTTAAGGATTTTAAAATCCTAGATAATTTAAGTGTTCCTGTAATAGGCAGCATTTATGGTTACAAGATAGAACAATTTGGCCAGGTAACAAAAAAAATGGCTTCTTTGAAACCTGCTCTGATAGAGGTTGATATTTCATGTCCACATTTAGATTATGGAAAGCCATATGACGCAGACCCTAAACTAGCTGCTGAAGTTACTAAAATTGTAAAGAAAAATGCTGGTAAAATACCTATAAGCATAAAGCTAAGTCCAAATGTTCATGACATAAAAGAAATAGCACATGCTGCTGAACGTGCTGGAGCAGATGCCATAACAGCAATAAACACAGTTACTGCTATGGTAATTGACATTGATGCTAAAAAGCCTATACTCGCTAATAAAATGGGCGGCATGTCCGGACCTGCATTAAAACCAATAGCTGTCAGATGTGTTTATGAAATCTATGAAACAGTGAAAATACCAATCATAGGCACTGGAGGAGTTACTTATGGAAAAGATGCGATAGAAATGGTAATGGCCGGTTCAACAGGAGTTGGAATAGGTTCTGGAATTTATTATCGAGGCTTAAATATTTTCAAAAAGGTTTGTAAAGAAATGCGGGATTGGATGAAAAAAAACAAAGTTAAAAATTTAAATGAAATAAGAGGGATTGCTCATAAATAAAAGTACAATAAAAACACTTTTACAATATTTGAAATTCAATAAAAATACTATAATTAAAATAATGAAATGGATCAAGAATTAAAGAATTCAATTTCATAATTTCTGTTTCAAGTGAATTCATTTTAATTTTGTGTGTATTGTATCTTTATCCCTTCTATGATTGCTTGGATCAATATATTATCTGCATGCTCGTACGGATGTAAGTTAACAAAAGCAATTACACTTTGTTTTTCTGC
>JADFLA010000049.1 GCA_022564635.1 Nanobdellota archaeon
AAGTAACCGATATGATCTTTTGGAATCATATCGCGAATTGATTGGGGTATTAGCCAGTTCTGGTCTTTGTAAGAATTTATGTATGCCATTTTATCACCTCTTTTTTAGACGACAATTATGTTATTTTCAGACGAGAACTAGTATTTATATTTTATGAATTGTGGGACAGCCTGATTTGTTATACGAACTTTTAAACCTTAACCTTGTCTTTCAAAATCCTAACCAGCTCTTCATCCATATAATTATACATATCAGGAATATCTAAATTGATTATTTTCTTTTTCAAATACAATTTAGGGAATTTTTCTGAGATGAACTTTCTTTGCCAGTCTTCCATTACAAAGACGATGTCAGCCCATTCTAACAACTGAGAAGTTAAAGGATTTCTAGCTAATTCGCTAACTCCCGTTGA
Organism: Nanobdellota archaeon; assembly: GCA_022564635.1. Taxonomy (GTDB): domain Archaea; phylum Nanobdellota; class Nanobdellia; order Woesearchaeales; family GW2011-AR4; genus JACPJP01. The sequence goes on from JADFLA010000049.1 coordinate 413, forward strand.
CTTAGTTTCGAATTTATCTTTGAAGATTTTCTCTGCAGTTGGGCTTCTTTGTAGGTTAGCATTGCAGACAAATAAGATTTTTTTCATTTAGATCTATCATCAACAGCTAAACAAAATGGACATCCATCTTTAGGAGGATTTTCTTTTTTTAATATATTCAAGGCTATATTTAAGGTTTTTTCAACATTTTTAATATTAATTTTAGTCTTAGCTAATTTACTCCCGAAAGTTAATTTACCTTTATTATCAATTTCCATTAAGTATATAAATAAAAAATAAGCAAAGTTTTCTGTTGATAAATTGTTCTTCCTAAATACATAATTATAAACATCAACTTGCAGTTGATAATCATATTTTTCTATATCATCCTTGAATTTCTCATCCGTACAGTTCTCAGGATTAGAACCTGTTGTTTTATAATCTAAAATAACATATTTATTTTCATTTTCTAGGACATCATCTGGTTTTGCAATTAATCTAAAGTTATTTTTATTGTCTATGTATGACAAACCTTTATTTTTCCATTCATCATGTAATTTTTGATTTTTTAATAACTGCATACCTTTTAATGAAGAAAGTTCTGGAGGAAGTTTTCCTTTTATTCTATACTCATTAAATCTATTTAAAATTAATCTTTCAACCCTATTAGGGAGTTGAGACATAGGTCCAGGAGGTCTTCTAATTCCTTTTTTAACTTGCCACCAAAAGCAAGTAGAACAATCTTTCATAAGTTTTAATGACGATGCTGATAATTTAAATACCATTTTAAGATAATAATATTACTAACTTATATATATTTTTATTTAGAAACATTTTTACACATTATCTTGATCAGTAACATAAACAGCAACTGTTGCTATATGTTTAATCATTTTCTATTCCTTCAACCTTTTCATCAACCAATACTTCCTAAATGATGCAAGCAATAAAAAAGCAACAGCAATAATATACCATCTAGGATCTTTAATAAATAATCCTATGAAAACAAATATCAAAGCTAGGGTATAATAAGTAATTATAAATTTTTTATTTCTTTCTTTGGTTAGTGTTTTCCACATTTTTATTTCAAAAACCACCCATCAAAGATGTGTGGCATGATTTGTGATAGTTCACATTCAGTGGTTTTTGATGCTCGGAATACCACCAAAATGATGGGTGGTTTTCGAGCACTACTCATACCACCAATCTGAGATTGGTGGTATTCCGTTGTTTCAAAAACTATGTAAAACTTTATATAGGTTTCTTCTGGTAATTATATTTTATGGAACTTTTTAAATAGTTCCCCAGTAAGAATTGGTCTTTTATTTTTTTTAGACTTAGTTCTTTTTAATTTGTGTTTTTTCTTAGCCATAAAACATATTTTTAGAATTGGTATTTAAATAATTTCCTAAAAATATTAATTCTTTAAAAACTTTGTTTTGATTTGGTCAGAGACATAAGTAATTGGACAATAAGTTATAAAATTAAATTTATCTTCAATATGCCTTCGGCAAATTTTAGTGCTCGGCTCGCTTCTTCTGCCATTGAAGCTCGCCTCGCCTATTCACGAAAAAATCGCTTTGCGATTTTTTTTTGTGTCCTGAAAATCTATGATTTTCATGATATTCATTGAACAAACCCGAGGCAAAAATTTCTTGGTAGTAAAATTTTTGCCGAGTGTAAATTTTGTCGCGAAGCGACGGATTGAATTTTGTCCTAAAACTAATGTCATCTACTAATTTAAACCTCAAACCCATATTTTCCATACATTGGGGAGAATAAAAAAGGGCCTAAGAATTCTAGTTCTAGTTTGTTGTTTTTGTCTTTAAAGCCGCGGACCATCTCTTGCTCATTTTTATCTCCTACAGGGCCTAATATAATGCCTTCTGGTTTTAATTGCTCCAATAAAAGTTTTGGGAATTCCTTACATGCGCATGTGATTATGATCTTGTCGAAAGGCGCTTCTTTCGGCATTCCTTTAGATCCCTCATCTTCGTAAATTTCAACATTATTTATTTTTGCCTTAGCTAAATTCTGCTTTGCCAAGCTGACGAGTTCCGGTACAACCTCCATTGTTATAACTTTGCCTTTTTCTCCAACAATTTTTGCTATTATGGCTGCTTGATAACCAGAACCTGCACCTATCTCAAATACTTTTTCTCCTGGCTGCAGCTCTAATGCATGAGTCATCATCATGACAGTTGTAGGCTGGGAAATGGTTTTTCCGCGTATCAAAGGAAGAGGCATGTCTTCGTATGCCCTGTACTTTAGGTTTTCAGGAATGAAGTCTTCTCTATTAACATCTTTAAAAGCATTTAATTCTATTTCTCTAAAACCAAGGCTTTGTTTCCAAAAGTTTATTAGTTCTGTTTTTTGGGTCATTTTTAATTAATTTAATAATACATACACCATTTATATTAAAACATTGCGGTTAATTATTTCAAATTTTATTTTAAGAATTCAACATTTAATTGCATAGGTCCTTCCCTTAATTCCTTTACGATGATTTTCCCATGCTTTCTTGAACAGTTTTTTGCCCCATAAAGTTGGATATTCTCCAGTTATGCAAGCTGTGCATAAGTTATTTTTTGGTAATCCTATAGATCTTATTAATCCTTCTACGGTTTGGTATATCAATGAGTCTGCGCCTACATCTTTTGCAATTGTAGCGCATGTTTCTTTGGTGATATCTCCAGAAACAGGTTTTTTTTCATATTTTGGGACAAGAAGCTCAGAAACAGTTGACATGTCAATGCCGTAAAAGCATGGACCTCTTATAGGAGGGCATGTAATCCTTAGATGCACTTCTTTTGCATCCCCATTATCTTTTAAATACCTTACAAGCTGTCTAGTTGTATTACCTCTAACAATGCTGTCATCAACTAACAAAACTTTTTTTCCTTCCAGTACATCTCTTAATGCTGTATATTTATTCTGCACTTTATCGTACCTAGAGCTGCCTTCTATAAATGTCCTTCCAACATACCTGTTTCTTATTATGCCTTCTTTAGAAGGAATTCCAAGTTCATAAGCAAAAGCATCACCTGCTGCTTTTGCTGTATCTGGGACTGGAACAACAATAAAGTCCTTATTTATTTTTTCTGTTTCTAATTTTGCTAGCTCTCTACCTAAATTTGTTCTTGTAATATATACTGATTTATCATCCAGAACTGAGGAAACATTTGAGAAATAGACCCATTCAAACATACAATGCGCAGTTCTTTTAGCATCTGTATATTTTTTTATATCAATCTTACCATCATGTACGTAAACCATATACCCAGGTTTAAGTGGTTTTATATTGTGAATACCACAATTTATCAAAGCAACAGATTCAGAAGCAGCCATGAATATTTTTTTATCTTCACTAAAACCATAAACAAGAGGCCTAAAGCCATAAGGATCCCTAACTACTGCAATTTCTCCTTCTGCGTTGATAAAAGTTATATTATAACAACCATCAAATTTTTTTGCTAGATTAGAAAAAACTTTTACCAGATTAGGCTTTTTTTTCATTCTTAATTCCAAGGAAAGGTAATGCATCATGATTTCAGTATCGTTTTCATAAGTTAAATGGTATTCTCCGCTAGCTAAAAGCTGTTTCTTTAATTCTGTATAATTCGCTAAGTTGCCATTGAAACCGAAAGAAAACCATTTCCATTTTTTTCCATGATGCCTTTCGAATGGTTGAGCTACACCTACATCTTCACTTCCAGAAGTAGCATAGCGAACATGGCCGATACCTTTGTTGCCTGCATATCTCTTAAAAATATTAAAACTTTTTTCTCTGTTGCTAGTCCTAAAAACCTCATTTACATGCCCTAGGTCCTTGTATGTATCTAAAATCTGGTTTCTGTTTGGGTTGAATGTAGTAATACCAGCACTTAGTTGTCCTCTATTTTGTAGATTTAGCATTAACTTATATAGGTAGAATAAGGCTTTATTGGCAGTATCTCCGTTTTCTTTTATATAAACAGCGCAGATGCCGCACTCTTCATGAATATCGTCCAGCATTTTACCCCCCAAGTTAATTATATATTCCATTAACTATTTAAATATTTCTCTTTTATAAATTTTTATATAAATTATATAAAAATCAGATAATTTCTATATTGAAAACAATACAATTAAATAATAAAACTCATTATTAACGCATAAATCAATAGTAAAATAACTACAATAATTAAAAAAAGAATGCAATAAAGACAATTTAAAAATAAAATAATAATTAATCAATTCAAAAAATCCAATGAAGAAATAAACAAAAAAAATGAAAAGAACAATCAAAAAATAATAATTAAAACTCATTGAAACGATAAAACAATAATAATAAAAAATTGTACAATAAAGAAAAAACAATTAAAAAATTCAATAAAAATTACAACAATATAAATTATTTAATAATAAAAATAATGTTGGAAATTAATTTAAGGTGTTAATCAATCAAAAATAATTTAAATAGAGTATAATAATTTAATATTGATAATGGGTGGTTTAATGACAAATATACTCCTAATTGGGCATGGGGCAAGAGAGGACGCAATAGCTGAAACCCTAAAGAAAAATAAAGATGCAAAGTTATTCTCTTTTATGAAATCAAAAAATCCTGGAATTTCTTTGTTATCTGAGCAAATTGAGATTGGTTCTTATTCTGATTTAGAGTCAATAAAAAATTTTGCTCAAAAAAATAAAATTGATTTTGCTTTTATTGGTCCAGAAGATCCTTTAAATGAAGGTGTTGTTGATGCATTGCAAGATATTGGAATAAGTTCTATTGGACCTACAAAACTCATGGCAAGGTTAGAGACAAGCAAATCCTTTACAAGGGAATTATTGGATAAATACAAAATTGACGGCAATCCAAAATATAAGGTTTTTAATAAAAACAATTTAAGTGAAATTAAAAATTTTATTGATGAATTTGAATTAATTGTAATAAAGCCAGATGGTTTGACAGGAGGTAAGGGAGTTAAGGTACAAGGAGATCATTTTAATACAAAAGAAGAAGCTATTGAATATTGCAAAGAAATTTTGGAATCACATCAAGCAGTTATTCTTGAGGAAAAATTGGATGGAGAGGAATTCTCACTACAATGTTTAACAGATGGAAAGACAGTTGTTGCAACTCCACCAGTTCAGGATCATAAAAGGGCTTATGAGGATGATAAAGGTCCTAATACCGGAGGTATGGGTTCTTATTCTTGTGAAAATCATTTATTGCCATTCCTAAAAAAAGAAGATGTTAAGAAAGCATTAGAAATAACAAAGAAAGTTGCTGAAGCAATTAATCAAGAAACAGGGCTTTATTATAAAGGAATTATGTATGGTGGATTTATTTTGACAAAGGATGGCATTAAGCTTTTGGAATATAATGCAAGGTTTGGAGATCCGGAAGCAATGAATGTTTTTCCTTTGCTTAAAACTGATTTTGTAAGTATATGTCAAGCAATTATTGTCCAGGAATTAGGTAGGATTAAGGTTGAGTTTGAAAAGAAAGCGACTGTTTGTAAGTATGTTGTGCCAGAAGGTTATCCTAACAAACCAGTAAAAAATGAAAAAATTGAAGTTTCAATACCAAAAAAAGGAAAGATGTATTATGCTTCTGTTGATGAAAAGGAAGATGGTTTGTATATGACTGGGTCAAGGGCAATAGCGTTTTTAGGTATTGGAAATAATTTAGAGGAAGCAGAGAAGATTGCTGAGGAAGCAACCAATAGCGTTAAAGGAAAGGTTTTTCATAGGAAGGATATTGGGACTAAGGAATTGATTCAGAAAAGGATGGAGCATATTAAGAATATAATAGAATAAGGAAAGAATTTTATCAAAATTAATTTTTAGAAAATTTCTATGGATAAGTATGGGCATATCCTGCTTCCATATATAGTTGTTGGGGATGATCTTTAGAAATTCCTTCTTTAATTCTTATTTTTTCATCTTCACTTGCATTAATAACTAGACCAGTTTCTTTTATAGCTTCTAATATATGTTGTGGAATTGGTTCACCTGCTACAAGTTGACCTAGGTCGACATTTGTTCCTTCTACTGATGATTTTACAACATTTCCGGTATCAGGATTACCCCTTATAAGAACAGACTCAACAAAAGGCGTTCCAAATGTCATACTTAATTCTGTATTCATTTGTCCAATTGAACTTGCATCCTTAATTGGCGCAAAGTATATAATTTCTAACATTTTTTATCTCACTTATAACCTCAAGAATTATATCTAGAGGTTTATTAATTACACCTCTTTTTTATAATTACCTTCCTGGTTGTATTTAAACTTTTTTATTTTAATTTAAGAAATCTTTTTATACGTAGGTAAAATCTTTATTATTAATGAAACAAACCTTAAAACAAGAGATATTTGGGAAGAGAAAGGCTCTTTCTAAAGAAGATGTTAAAGAAAATAGTAACAAAATAAAAAAAAATCTATATTCATTACAAGAATTTAAACAATCTAAAAATATTTTATTCTATGTTTCTTTCAATAATGAGGTAAGTACAATAGAGATTATAAAAGAATTATTAATTAATAAGGAAAAAAACATTATTGTCCCGTATGTATTAAAAAATAATCTTATCCTGCAATTATCGGAATTAAGAAATATCAATGAATTAGAACCTAAAACTTTTGGTATTTTAGAGCCGAAGGAAAATTATATCAGAGAATTCAATTATAAAAAGATTGATTTGATAATATTGCCCGGAGTTGCTTTTGATACAAAAGGCCATAGAATAGGTTATGGCTATGGTTATTATGATAGATTCTTAAAAAAATTAAATAAAAATGTAGTAAAAATTGGTTTTGCCTTTGATTTCCAATTAGTTGAAAAAATACCTGAGGAAAGGCATGATGTTGCTGTTGATATTGTGGTAACTGAGGAAAAAGTTCTAAGAGTTCAATAATAAATAAAACGATTGATAATAATCCAATAAAGAATAATTAATAGAAATCTTTTTATATCTACATTATTATATTTTTATAGATTTCAATGCAAGAACTATTACAAATAAAAACAAAGAAACCTGACTGGTTTAAGATTAAGCTACCTTCTGGAGAACAATATAATAAGGTTAAGAATTTAGTAAAAACGAATAGATTGCATACGATTTGTGAAGAAGCTAAGTGTCCTAATTTATCAGAATGTTGGAGTCATGGTACTGCTACTTTCTTAATTTTAGGAGATATTTGCACAAGATGGTGCGGTTATTGTAATGTTAAGACAGGAAAGCCTTATGAATTGGCTCTGGAAGAGCCAAAAAAGGTTGCAGATGCTGTTAATAAATTAAATTTAAGGTATGTTGTAATTACTTCTGTAACAAGGGATGATTTAGAAGAGGGTGGTTCAACAATTTATTCCCAAACAGTTAAAGAAATAAAAAAATTAAACCCTAATTGTTCTGTTGAGTTATTGATTCCAGATTTTAAAATAATGGATGGTAAAATTTTAAAAGAAGGTTATCTTAATATTGATGCTTTGAAAACTGTTGTTAAAGCAAATCCAGATGTTTTGGCGCATAATATTGAGGCTGTAAGGAGAGTTTTTGCAAGAGTAAGGCCTGGTGGAAATTATGATGTTTCTTTGGAATTATTAAATACAGTTAAAAAAATTAATCCTAAAATTCCTACTAAATCAAGCATTATTTTGGGTTTTGATGAAACAATTAATGAAATAAAGGAAACAATGCAGGATTTAAGAAATAATGATGTTGATTTTTTGACTTTAGGGCAGTATTTACAGCCGTCAATGAGGCATGTTAAGATTGAGAGATATTATACTCCTAAGGAATTTGAGGAATTAAAGAAAATTGGGTTGCGGATGGGTTTTATGCATGTTGAGGCAGGGCCTTTGGTTAGGAGTTCGTATAGGGCTGATAAGTTAAATGCAATGATAAAATAATCCATTAAAAAATATAATAATTAATAATATAAAAAATTTGAATAAAAAATAATTAATTAAAATGGAATGTAGGTTTATTGATAGTGGATTTAATGATGCTTATACTAACATGGCTATAGATGAAGCTATTTTGCATTATTGTAAAATTCCTACTTTAAGGGTTTATGGTTGGAAGCCATCAGCAATTTCTATTGGTTATAATCAAAATATAGAAAAAGAGATTAACATTGAATATTGTAAAAAAAATAATATATACGTTGTAAGAAGGGTCACAGGTGGTAAAGCTGTTTTTCATGACAAGGAAATTACTTATAGTTTTATACTTCCTGAAAATAATAATTTACTTCCATTCGAAATTAATGAGTCATATAAAACAATAGCTAATGCATTGGTCATTGCATTAAAAAAGATCAATATTAATGCAGAAATAAGAAAAGTTCCAGAGAGAATTAAAACAAATATTTGCTTTAACAGCTCAAATTGGTATGAGTTATTAGTTAATAATAAAAAAATATCGGGATCTGCGCAAAGAAGGATGGATGGGAAGGTATTGCAGCATGGTCCAATACTTACTGATTTTGATTATAATAAAAATTCATTATTATTTAATACAAATGACTCATTTGATAGCATTATAAATTTAAAAAATAGGATTACATCATTGAAAAATGAATTAAATAAAATAATTAATTATGATGAACTTGCAGAAGCAATAAAATTTGGTTTTAGGGGGAATTTTGATTTTGATTTAGTTGATGACTCTTTAAGTGAGGATGAGATTAGATTAGCAGATAAATTGAGAAAGGAAAAGTATTCTACTGATGAATGGAATTATAAGTTGCAATTACCCTTTTTATAAATTAAGTTCAGTTATATCTAATAAGAATTAGCTGTTAATTCAGTAAATTATTTAAATACAAATCCTTAAGATAGCGATTCAGTTTAAAAAAGAGGAAGTATGGTCATCAAAAAACATACTGTTTTAATATTAATCTTTGTTTTTTTAATAGGAATAGGTTTAGTTAAAGCTAGCAACCATGTTCCAATAAGTTGCAAAGTAATAGATAACAGTATAGAAACATGCGGTGGTGCAACTATTTTTAAAATTTCTGAAATAACAGGTGGACATGCTGAAATTCCAAGTCAGACCAACTATAATAATGAATTATGTTGTGAAGGGTCGGGATTTAGCTTAGGCAATGTTTGTGGAACTAGTGAAAGCACAACACTTCTTAACCTATCCAAGGTAACAAATGCGCATGTTCAAATTCCAAGTGTCAATACATATGAAAATGGTGTATGTTTATCAAATCCTCCTGGCATGAGTACATCTTGCGAATATAAAACAGATTGTGCTGCTGACGAGTCATGCATAGCATCAATCTCTGCAGATGACAATGCACAAGTTGCTGATTGTGCAGATCCTTTCACTAATCCTTCTTCTAAAAAAATTTGTTGTAAATGTAGCGGAACTGTTTTGGGTAATGTACGAGATATCTTAGATAATAGTGGAATTGGGGGGGCTAAAATACAAATCGTGAAGGGTGCAACTGAAGTTTCTTTTACTTTTACAAGCTTTGGGCCTACTCCTCCATTAGGGGAATATATAATAGAAGATACCGCATGTGGAACTTATGACATGATAGCTTCTGCAGGTGGTTATGTGTCTTCTGTAAAGTCTAATATAGTTCTACCTCAACAAAATATTGTAGATTTTATATTAATTTCAGGCACTACTTGTGAAGAAGACTGCACTTATGCTAGTGATAATACAATACATAAAGAATGTGATACTATCAATGGTTGCGCTTTTTTCGATGAAACTGCTAAAACAGTTTGTGATCTTGCACAGCCTGGTTGGATTAGAGATTATGATGATCTAACAAGTTGTCCAGGAGGTGGCTGCTTAATCGGTGGATCGTGTGTAAGCTGTTCAATAGAATGTGCAGAAGGTAGTCCCGAAGGAAAGATAGAAACAAAAGCGTCTGTTACATGCGAATTAGAAAACTTAATAAAATTAACAAAAGTTCTTTCATATAAAGGCAAACTCGTTAAGCTTGTGGTTGTTACATGTGGATAGGGCGGTTATACCACAAATTTTATTAATAAAAAAAGTAAGAAAAGCATATTAATGAAAAATCTTAATTTTATATTATTAACAATAATTTCTTTGGTTTTATTAGTTAGTGTTAACGCAGCAACAGTAAGTCATCCAGCTTCTGAAATTACAGGAGGAACTTTTGGTGCTGGTGATTATACTTTTCCTAATAATTTGGTTGTTGCGGGAATAATCCAAGTAGGTAGTTTTTCAACTAAACCAACATGTAACACAAATACAATTGGAGCCTTTGTTTTTGACACAACCGCAAATAAGCCATACGTATGTGCATCTGGAGGTTGGAAACCATTAGACTCTGATAATGATAAAGATG
>JADFLA010000050.1 GCA_022564635.1 Nanobdellota archaeon
GTATCCTTTTCTCTTAGTTGGAGATTTCAGGGTCATGGTGGTTACCTCCACCACCCCTGGAATAATAATCGAATTCTTCTTTCTAGTGTATAAGAAGAGTCTTATTTAAGAATTATGCACCAACCTCGGAAATGTAGAGTTTGGCTATAGAGTTGGCACCTTAGACAAAAAAAAGTGAGATCAAGATTGTAGGTTTAAAAAGTTTTAAATAATTTCAATTATCAATTTATTATTATGGAATCAACATTAGAATTTTTAACAAGCAAGCATGCTACACTAATCAACGATTATAAAACTCCAGATGGACGATTCAATGAAGGGTGTGGAACAATCGCCAAGAGAGTCGCACGAAGATTATTAATTGAGGGTAAAACACCATATATAATAGAGATTCAAGGAAGGATTAAAGATATTGGTGGTAATAGGGAAAGACTTACCCCAATACCCTATAGTGGAAGAATATCCTGGGGCTGTCACCTAGTTTGCTGTGCGGATGGCGTGGCTTATAATCCTATGTTGGGTGAACCATTACCTATTGAACAATATTGTCAAAGAGCATTTGAAGAAGATGTTGATATTTTTAATTGTGTTTCTGAAAGTAGAATAGAAGAGTATATAGAACTTGGTTCTCATCCTCTATAAAGTTATAGTTAGTTTTTCGATTTTGCACGTTAAACCCTCCTCTTAAATCATTGGCTTTTGAGTAAAGCTGGATAAGATTCCTCAAATACTAAAAATATTTATAATTGCTTGATGTTTTTCTTGAATGGAAGGGGTGGAAATGTTTGAGAAGATAGCTAAATATATGTGGGACCAATCTAAAGCTACTAAGGGCTATTGGTTAACTAGGTTTGTGTTTTTACGCTTATTAGGATTTATCTATTTCTTTGCTTTTCTTTCTTTAGCCTTACAAGTAATCCCTTTAATTGGAGAAAATGGTTTATTACCGGCGGATAATTTTTTGGATTCAATTGGAGGAAGGTTTTCTTCTAAAATAGATGCTTTTATTGCTTTGCCCTCTATTTTTTGGGCTGGCAGTTCTGATAATGCTTTGCTTATATTATCATGGACTGGAGTAATATTATCTATTATTGTGTTGATTGGTTATGCAAATTCTATTCTGATGTTTGTTTTGTGGGCATTGTATATGTCTTTTGTGCATATTGGACAAGTTTGGTATGGTTATGGGTGGGAGATACAACTGCTTGAGACAGGATTTTTAGCAATATTTATTGTTCCATTATTGGAAATGAGGCCTTTTCCTAAAACACCTCCACCAGTTCCTATAATTTGGTTATTACGATGGTTAACCTTTAGGCTTTATGTTGGAACTGGATTAATTAAGTTAAGAGGCTCTGAATGCTGGTCAGATCTAACATGCTTATTTTACCATTATGAAACGCAACCAATACCAAATCCTTTAAGCCCATATTTTCATTTTATGCCGCAATGGTCTCATAAGCTTGGAGTTTTATATTCACACTTTGTATCTTTAATTGTCCCATTCTTTATTTTCGGTCCAATAAGAAAAATTCGTCATGTTGCTGGATTGTTGCTAATACTATTCCAAATTATTTTATTGATTAATGGAAATTATGCTTTTCTTAATATTTTGGCTATAATTGCGATTGTAGGAGTTTTTGATGATAAATTCTTTAGAAAGATATTGCCTAAATTTATTGTGAGAAAAGCTGAGCATGCTGAAAAAAATTGTAAATTTTCTAAAGACCAGTTTATTATATCATGGATTGTTTTTATTATTGTTATAATGCTAAGTATTGTTGTTGTGCAGAATTTAATGAGTTCAAATCAAGCAATGAATACCAGCTTTAATCAGTTCCATATTGTCAATACATATGGCGCTTTTGGCTCTATTGGCACGGTTAGGAATGAATTAGTTATACAAGGTACTGATGGTTTTGTTATTAATGAAAATACCTTATGGAAAGAGTATGAATTTAAAGCAAAACCTACTGATGTTAATGGTAGATTACCTATAGTCGCTCCATACCAGCCTAGAGTTGATTGGCAGATATGGTTTGCTGCCTTTCAAAGTCCACAGCAGAATCCCTGGCTCATACACATGATCTGGAAATTTTTGCATAACGATCCAGGAACATTATCATTAATTGATTACAATCCATTTCCCGATAAGCCTCCAAATTTTATTAGAGTAGAATTCTACAGATATGAATTTTTAGAGCCAGGTAGTGGTGCAGTATGGAAAAGAACTTATTTAGGAAGCTGGTTGCCACCATTATCGAAAGATGCATCTGGGTTGAGGGAGTTTATTAGGGCAAATGGATGGGAGATGTATGAGTAGGAAAAGGACATCTAACGTTGGACTTATGCGAAGTTGCCGGAGCGAAGCGGAGTGAGTTTGAGAGCCTGACCAAAGCATTACCAATCAACATAGAATTAAAGGGTTGCCCGCATTTTAGAGATTAAATCTTTGCCTGAATGAATTGCGAGCATATTGAAATGAAATGGAAGCACCACACAGTGAACTTAGTAGCGTGTAAATTGAATGAACTTTGTAGTAAATTTCTGCTCGTGTTAAGAAATCTTTGTCTTTTGATCCCTCATATTTTTCATACGCTATTTGGACAGAATCTTTTCCATAATTGTAAAACACTTCAAAATCTTTGGCAGGATCACCGAGCAGATAGTCAGTAAAATCAATAATACCTATTTTTGAATTTTCTTTATTCCAAATTACATTATAGGCATATAACTCTCCACGTATAGGGCATATTCTTGGCAAGTTTTGTAAATACCTCTTTGATTTTTGGTAAAATTCTTTAATTGCTTCAACTTCCTCTTTTGAAAGTTTTGGGAAGATGACATTCTTTAATTCTTTTTCAGTTTTCTTCTCAATTTCAATAAAATCTGATCTTTTTCTTGGCTTGAATTTTACAAAATTTGATTGCTTAATGCTATGAAAAGTATTTACAAAACCAATCAACGAATCTATAACTTTTTCTTTATTCTTTTTACTGAGTACGCTAAAAACTGATGGTGAAAGAATCTGCCCCTGAATTATTTTGTATCCAGCAAAATCTTTCTTTTTTGCAACATACTTGTAATTTGGAATATCTACTTTTGTCTTATCTTTTAGAAAATTCAAAAAAGCAATTTCATGTTTGAGATGGTTCCTACCTCTTTCTTCACGAGGGAATCTGAAAACAATTTCGTTATTGATTATGAAAACATCATGATCAAAAGCACTTTTTTTGTAAGAATACGTTTGAATATCAAGATTAAATTCCTCTTTGATTCTGTCCAAATATTTTTGGGATTTTTTATAGATAGGATTGATCCAAAAAGGAGGGAGCATTGTAAATGTAGACAAAGATTTCTCATTCATAGTTCATACTAATTTTCGAACATTAATAATGTTTTCCATCAGATGCGAAGAAGCGACTGCGGGTACCCTAACTACAATCCTAGGGCTCTCAAATTGTACATAACTATCGTTGATGACTTTTTTCAAAACAACTTAAATCCCTTCCCTTCTTTAGTTCCTAAAATACCTCCCTCAACAATCTTAAAGGTTATTGATTTTTCCTCTCTTATGGCACGATGTTTTTTTACAATGCAAAGTCTGTTACCAGATGGAGTTGGTTGGAGTTCTAATAAACATTTACTGCCATACTTTAATAAATCACCACCCACTAAATTTACCTTATCTTTTTCTTCGAAATCAGAATAAACTTGATTAGTGATTAAGACAGGTATGTGTTTTTTGGAAGCTATCTGTTTCATATAAGCAAGTTGCATTCCCAGAGCCTTGTTGACTTCATAGATATCTTCATTCTTTCCTATTTCTAGTCTATAAAGCATTGCAATCGAATCAAAAATAATCAAGCCAATTTTATTATTAACAACTTCTTTTAATTTCTCAAAAGTTTTTTTTTGCTCATCGAAAGAAGCAGGCCTTAAGAAAACTATATAGTTAAGTAACTTAGCATAGTTCTGATTAATGGAAGAACATATTTGCTTAAACCTGTCTATAGAAAAATTATTTTCGGTGTCAATGTAAATTACTTTCTTTCTAGAACGGGCCATACTTATAGTGCATAAAATACATAAATTAGTTTTGCCGGAGCCAGCAGGACCGTAAATTGTGGTAATTATATCATTCTCATAGCCACCATCCAGCATTTTGTCCAAGATTCTGCTGCCAGTAGGTATCTTGTCCATAAGATAAAGGTTATGGAGTAGGATTTAAATAGGTTCTGCTACAAAGTATTATAGCCACGCAAACAATGGCCAACGTGTTCTACGCGATGTAAATACCAATATTGCGAAGCCTCCCGCCCGCGACGAGCGTCCTCCTGAGCGAGCGAGAGCGAGCTCTCGCAATTCACGGAGTTCGCTCGCAATTCACTGGGCGAGCCTAAATTTGGAGAATAATTATTAAATTCAAATTAAAAAATTCAATGAAAAATTATTACAATCAAAATCTTAAACTTAATTGAATATATAATATTTACATTGTCCATTCTCAGAAAATGATTCTAAAGTAAATTTTTCTTTGAGCAGGGCAATGAAATCATCATGTTTCTGATTGCACGAATTGCCATAAGGAGGACATGGTAATAAATCACAGGTGTTGATTAAAATATGCTTTGCATTTCCAATATTAGAAACCAATTCATCAATTTTATCTGAATTATACAGAGGAAAATAGATAAGCTCATCTGCTTTATTATTAGAATAAGCAATAAATGCAGGGTTTGATATCCATAAACCATTAACTATTTCTTTATTTTCAACATAATCATAAAATAAGTCTAAATTATCTTCATATTTATCAAATTTTAAATTAGGAACATTAAATATCAAAAAAATGAGCAATAATAAAGCTAAAATAAACGTTTTATTCTTTTTAAATAAATTAATGAAATAAAAAATTCCATAGCTGGTTAATATGTATAAAAATGGCAAAGCAGGAATTAATAATCTCACTTCTTTGTGAGCAACTAGATTATAGGGTATAAAGATAAATAGAAACATTACGGCAATAGACTTTTTTTTAAAGTCAGGTTCTTTTAAAATAAATAAAATTCCTAAAATGGAAAAAGGCACTAAAATATTTTCTTTAACAATATTAACAAAATAAAAGTAGAATGGCTGGAAAAATACCCAACCAGTATATTTTGTCATAAAGGATTGCAATAAGAAAGGATAAAAAACATTATTATACAATAAATAATTTAATATTAAATAAGGAATTACTGGAATAAGGAAGAATAAGAAAAAATAAAATAAATTTTTAACAGTCTCTTTTTTCTTCATTATCAAATAAAATAATAATAAGACTAATGGAATAAAAGCAAATATCTGGAAAAATCTTGTCATGAAAGCTATACCTATAAATAACCCTGAAAACTTATAATTTTTCTTAATGAAAAAATAAAATCCTAATAAAGTAAAAAATGTTGATGGAATTTCAGAATGCATAATGTTGCTAAAAAGAAAGAATGCGGAAGATAAAGAAAGGAAAAGAGCAGCGACAATGGCTATTTTTTTATTAAATAGCTCATAAGCAACTACATAAGTCAATATCAAAATTCCTAAACTGAAAATAACCACTAATAATTTTCCAAACAAAATACTATCTAGTCCTACTTTCCAAAATAAGCCTAAAATTAAAGGCCAAATTAACGGTCTTGAGGATTCCCACAAACCAACAGAACCAAAAGAAAAAATGTATTTTCCCATTCCTAAATAAACGGAAGAATCCCACCATATGTCATGATTAATAAATAAAGAAACTATTTTTGTAATCAAAAATAATAAAAAAATTAATAGAAATACTTTATGTTTTCTTATTAATAAGTTCATATCGATATATAATAAAAGAACGCTCTTTTTTTAATTCTTTCTCATTAAGAACATAGCGGAACACAAATAACAGAATAGTTATGTCCTCCTGATATTAGTGGTGGAATCAGTGGAAAAATCAAAGATTTTTCTAGGTTTCCTAAAGGAAACTATTGATTAATTAATTTAGTCGCTATTAACATATAGAAATATTTTTATTATGGTCACAGAGTATACTAATCAGATCATTCTTGTTATGCAATCCACAATAGGTGCTGTTCTCAACAACTATACAAGGATAAGAAGCAACGTCATAAAACAATTCAAGTGTCTGTATAGAAGGCAGTTCCAGGTTGGAATCAAAGGAAAAAATAGCTATTTCTGGATCTATTTCCTTGTTTAGGTCAGTTAAAACAAAAGACTGGGCATCACAATCAGGACAGTCTTCCTTTTTCTGATAGAAGTACAGAATTGTAGTCTGATTAAACTGGCACCATTGCTTCATATTTTGGAGCATTAAGAAATAAACAATTTCATTCCTGTTGAACTTCCGCTTCTGGTTAAGGTAAAATGGGTCTGTAATAAATTTCTCAGTAACCTCCCTATACTTATCTATTTTTATCCCTGTATCCCATAAGGTCTTATCCATATGAGCTAGTCTGCTTTTCAATGACAAGCATGTCATTTCCTTTCCAAATACATCTGACATCAAAGATAAAGCTTGGAGTTCTTGGTACTCATCAAGTACCTCTTCCATCCTCTCAATAACAACGCGCTCCCGCTGCGTGTTTAAAAAAAGGTTGAATGAGTAAATAGAAATGAACAGCATTACTGTTATTATCGCTGCTGCAATAAAAATCCCCTTATTTTTTACCATCTTACCTTTCTCTTAAACAATACAAGGAAAAAAGAAGAAAGCCAGAAGAACTGGTACAAGAAAAAAAGCAAGAAATAACCAAAATAGATCGAAACCCTTTTCTTTGAATGGTTCTTTGTAATATCTAACCCAAATGTAACCAAAATTATCGTGCCCACTATACCGAAAATCCCAAAAATGGCAAAGATACTGATCCTGAGAACATCAAAATCCCATGACAGGTTAGAGAAAAAATTATAATTTGTAAGTGAATAAAGCGAGAGATTTTTTATGATGTTTGAGAAGGAAAGGTAAAGAGATAATAAGAAAAGACCCAGTCCAAAAATTATTAATGAGTAATTAAATGGAATGAAGTAACCAAAGAATCCTGTTTTTTTTCTCAGCAAGATGTCTTTATGCTGCCAAAGGGTCTTCAATGCACCAGTATACCAGCGCCTTCGCTGCCTGTACAGTGACTTAAAATTGTCTGGAGTTATGGTTTTGACACTAGTGTCCATACAATTGGCTATCCTGTAGCCGGATTTATGAATTCTATAGGCAATTTCCAGGTCTTCTGTTATATTATTAACGTCAAAACCGCCGATCTTGTCAACCAAATCTTTCCTGTAGATTGAAAAAGGTCCGGGAGTAACGTGAATGCAATTTAAATATGAAAATACTTTTAAAAAGAGTGAGAGGCCAAGTATGTATTCAAGCTGTATTATCTTTTGAAGAAAATTATTGACGTGCTTCACTTCGACAGAGACGGTAACAGCACCTATATCCTTATCATCGAAGTAAGGTACAGTCTTTTTCAATATATTTTTTGGAACTACAGAATCGGCATCCATACACGCAACATAAGCCCCTTTAGCGATTGCAATACCTTGGTTTAAGCATGCAGCTTTTCCCTTGTTTTTTTTATTATCAATGAAAATAATGTTTTTTTTATCCTCGTACCTGGCAATAATATCTCTGGTTTTGTCTTTACTACCATCATTTACTATAATCATTTCATACAATTCTTTTGGATAATCGATTGATTTTAGCGATTCTATAGTATCAGATATTTTTCCCTGTTCATTATAAGCAGAGATTACTATACTTACTTTCGGTAATCTGTTGTTTTTATCCAAATCAGGCGAATTATAAAGTTTGCTTTTGTTCTTTATTAGCGTCAGAAGGAAAACTACTATAAAATAAGTGGACAAAAACCATACGATATAAACCAATATTGTGTAACTTAGGTTCATTTTTGATTTTTTTATATTATTTTATATGGTAAGACACTTAGTAGAACCGTAATTGTAGTATTAAAACTTTATGTTTATTTTGCTCGATTGCAAGTTAACTCTCGTTTAGAAAAATTTAAGTGGCTCCATCCCCAATCAAAAGTTTAAGATTGGGGTGGTGGAGCCCCACCATGAATGAAAGAACCTATGATGTAGAACTTAATAAAGTTGTCGAAAAAACATTCAAATTTTTACGAAACCACGACGTACCAAAGCACTGGAGCAAGACCAAGAATGAGAAATATAATGTGCATCTGGTCATTGTTTTGTACCTTTTATTTTGCATGGCAGATAGAAGCTACAAACGTTTTAGGAGACTTGTAGAGTCATGCCCTCCAACTACACTAAAGCTTAAAAGTGTTCCTGCAGCCTCGACGCTATGGCGTGCATGGCGACGCATTCCGCCATGCTATTATAAAAAGCTTGTACAACTATCTGGCAAAGGCGGAAGGGACAAATGTGTTGCTTTAGACCCAACACATTTCCAAATTAGCAGGCCAAGTGTTGCTTACTGCAAACGCACAAAAAGAAAACTGGAAAGAGAGCCAAACAGGAAGGTAACGATAGCAACAGGAACTAGAAGCTTACGAATTGTCGACGCTGTAATCTTTGCATATTCTAAGAGGAATGGCTTAGATGACTTAGACAAAATGCTAGGGCCATGGGTAAAAGGTAAGACCATAGTAGCTGATACGGAATTTGATGCTGAAGAAAGATTTCATCAAAAGATACTTGTATTGGGAGGAAATGGTGTTGCACCCTTAAGGCACAAAAACATTCCAGTTAGAAGGACAAAAGGGTCGCGACGCAAACAATTACGTCGGAAATGGCCTGGTAGAAGTTATCATAGAAGACCTTTAACAGAAACTGCTAATAGCATGTTAAAAAGAGGTATGGGAGAGACCCTAAGAGGCAAAACCGTCGGACAACAAGCAAGGTATTTCTATATGAAATGCTTTACCCACAATATGCTTTTGAGGTGTAATTAATGGAACTTGCAATCGAGCAGTTTATTTACCTTTTATCTTAATAAAATCTCCAATAGTAAAAGAATCCGTTTTTGTCTTTGATTGTTTTTCATGAGTTTCTTCATGCTCTTCTGTTAATTTTATTTTGAGAAAGCTTCCAATCTTTTTTGCAAGCCCTAAGGATGGCTCAAGATGACCTGATTCAATTTTTTGTATTAAAGATTCTTTTTCACTTATTTTTTTTGCAAATTCCCCCTGCTTCAAACCTAAGCTTTCTCTTTTTTTTCTTATCTTTTCTGCATAATCCTCCACTATTATCTCCATTACTTCTGTTTGCAATTCTTGATTACTTTTACTCTCTTTTATAGTTGCATCTTTTTGCTCTACAATAGCCGTTACTTTTCCAAATTTGCTGCATTCATGGCATACATTTAATTGGGCATCCTCTATTATTGTTTTGTATAATTTTCCTTCAGAACCGCACATATCACATATCATTTAATCACCAATAATCTGTACATTAAATATACTCAATAATTTATAAATATTTAGTAAAAAATTATATATAAATTAATCTGTAGGTACAATAGAAACTATTATTTTTCTATTACTCCTGGGTCCATCTAATTCTACAAGAGAAATTGCTTGCCAAGTGCCTAGCTGCAATTCTCCATTTTTAATTGGGATAGTTTCAGAAGGTCCTAATATTGTAGATTTTATATGAGAGGCAGCATTACCATCCAGCTTATCATGTCTCCAAACGCCTTCTTTGATTAAATTGTTTAAGGCATCTATCGTATCTAGGCATATATCTGGATCAGCATTTTCATTTATTATTATTGCGGCAGTTGCGTGCATAGCAAATATATTACATAAACCTTCCTTTATCTTAGATTTTTTTACAATAGAATTAACTTCTTCTGTTATATCTATTAATTCTTGTTTTTTTGATGTTGATATAGTTATTATTTGTTGCATTAGTATACATTAAAGATATTTGATTTAAAAATATTTTTCTTTTTAGTATATAAAATAAAACAATGTTTAAAAATAAGTCCATATGGCATGGGTGTATGAAGGTAATAATAGTTTCAGGAACATCAGGAACAGGAAAAACTACATTATCAAAACAATTAGCTAAAAAACTTAATTTTCATTATTTGG
>JADFLA010000006.1 GCA_022564635.1 Nanobdellota archaeon
TCATTGACCTTTATGTACCATCAAGAGCTCAGGCACAGGAACTTGATGGTAAAGAACAAACTTTGAACCATGACAATTATGAGTATGATGAAAAAACAAATGAGTTAATCTGCGAAGGTAAGAGATATAGATATAGGGGAATGTACATAAGAAAGAGTGGCAGGAAAATCCACTCTTTCTACAATAAAGAGTTAAAGAAGAAAAAGGATGTTCCTTTCTATTTCAAAGAAAGGCTTAGGATGAGAAATAAGATGGTAACTGAAAAAGGGAAGAAAGTTTACAGCCTTAGAAAGATAACTGTAGAGCCAGTGTACGGAAATATAAAACAGAATTTAGGCTTTAGGGAATTTCTTCTACGTGGGCTTGAAAAAGTCAAAATTGAGATGAATCTTGCATGTATTGCTCATAATCTCCAAAAAATTTGGAGATTATCCCAGGCTAACGCCTGCTGAAATTATTTTATCACATAGATTTAATCAGAAAAAATAATTGCGGGACAGCCTCGAACGTTATGTGACCGAGCTAAGACGAGGTGATACATTCTATATTCAAGTTAGTGGTGTTCCGGAAATCTCTGCAGATTTCTCAGAAATAAAAAGTATACTTAAACGAAAAAGGCCCGATTATAGTGAAGATAGATCATACATGTTTATCGAATTGGGCTTCTTAGATGACAGGTCTGTTCATGAGACTACAAGGTTAAGATATGATCTCTATCATGCTGTTGCGATGCAGAAACCTGATTTATTTACAGAGACAGAGATTAAATATCTTGATGACTATGTATTTAGAAGGCTCCGTAACGACAGGTCAAACGAATTGGCTGCTGATGAGATGGAGCAATGGAGATATCAATTTTCATCAGAAACTCTTTCTAAGGTTTCCACATATATTTCAGAAACTGCAAGCAACGCATATAATAAAGAAGGAAGGATATGGAATTATGGTGGTGGTGCCATTAAAGCCTGGTTAGATGGAAAAATCTTACACCCTACACGTGGAACAAGAAAGCTGGATGATTTAGTGGGAACAATGTGGATTGCTAATTCATTGAATTCTGATGCATTTGAAAGACGCGCAATTGATATTGCATCTACTGTGGAAAAAGCACAGCAATATCCCCAAGTTAAGGATGAAAGTCCTTATTTTCGTCTAATTGATGGGCACAAAACTGTTACATCTATGGTAAGAGGGTTAATTGAAGATTTGGTCAAGACTCCCCAGAATGATGGAAATAGAATGAAGGACGGGTCAAATATAAGAATCCATGCAAATTTACCAGAATGGGCAAAGGCGGTCATGGAAGAAATTGCCCCGAGAATTGAGCACGGAATTGTTGAAGTGCAATTGTATTCCACAGATATTGTAGAAGTTGCTCCTTATATAACTTCAACTAAGCAAACGCCTAGAGCAAAAGGACAATCCCATAGCATTGTTTTGGTAGGAAATGATGATACTCAGAGAGATGAAGCCTATGCTTCAATAGGCGTGGTAGAAATGCCTGCTAAAAGAGGGAATAGACTTCAAAGGGATCTTGAAGGTTCGATAGAGATTCTAGGTAATATTTATGAGGCTGCTGTGCCATTATTTGTTGAGGGAATCTCTCTTTCTGGAAATATGGCTACAGTAATGCCTAATATACCCGGTAATATCACAGTTTTTAATGGACATAATGAAGCTAAAACCATTATAAATTTAGATAGACTCAGATTTCTGTCACCCGTGGAAAATTACTCTGCAAGCACTATGTTACAGACATATAAGAAATGGGACGAAATGCATTCTAAGGCGCGACGCGATAGAAATTACAGGCGTGGATTAGTAACGCAGTACAGAAGAGGCGATGTAGGTGGCCAACCCTTATTCGATAGATTTATTCCGATTTATAATGAATCTCCTCTTTTGAGGGAAATGTTTGATGAAAAACAATTTTTAAGGATTATATCAAGTGGTGCTAGAATTGCTGACACGTCTATTTTGCAATCTGTGACGAACTCGCCCCCTGCAACTTTAGATCAACTCCAAAGACAATTTAACGATAGAATACTTGAAATATTATCACGTCTTGAAAATATAGTAATTGATAAAATTGAAGAACTTAAAGAATCGGATCAAAACATACCTCCAGATTTGACAATGTTTAGGACAATAGGAAGATCAATGTCACCGTCATTTAGAACGCATGGAGATAATTACTTAAGGGAAAGGCAGCTATTTGCGGACCTATTGGAAAGATACGGGATAAATCCTCATAGAATAATAACTCTCTATGATGATACAGTTTCTAAAGTGTCTGATTTAACAGCAAAAAGAATTTCGGATGTTTCAGATGGTAGAAGCACCACTTTTGCATTTGTAGATCCAATAACTGGAAAAATGACAGTAACACACTTGTAATTCAGCAGTATAGGTTATCATTTAGATCTAATTTTTCTTTTCTTCATAATCTTATCAACCACTTCTATAACATCATCAACTTGTATTTTTTTTACACATGCATTTTCTATTCCATGCTTACATTCTCCAACTTCTCCCTTATGAACATTAATGCAGGCATTTTGATTATTTTTTTTATAAAGAGAGTAATTATTTTTCCCAAATGGCTTAAATCTTACTGGAAGATTGCATCCAAACAATCCAATTGTTTTTACTCCTTGAGCAGCTGCAACATGCATTGGCCCAGAATCATTTCCAATAAATAATTTGCATAATGAAATTAAATAAAACATTTCTCTTACATTTATTAAACCTGCAAAATTAAAAGAATTATTTTTATTAATCATTAAATTTTTTAATTCATTAATGTATTTTTTTTCTTCTTTGTTTCCGACTAAAATTATTTTTGCATTATATTTTTTTATTAAATAGTCTGCTAATTTTGCATATCTGCCAGCGGGCCACATTCTTGATTTTGCTGATTCTGCAGCTCCTACGCCAAATCCTACAAGAAAATCTTTTTTTCCAATATTATATTTTTTTAATAAATCATCAATATTTTTTTTATCATTTTTTGAATAATTTAATTGATGTAATTTTTCCACTGTTTTTTTAATACCTAACGGCTTTAATAAATCTAGAAAAGTGTAAACAACATGCTGCTTGTCATTGTAATCCATTGTTTTAGTATATAAGTTTGCTCTGATTCCATGAGAATAACCAATTCTTTCTCTGCCAGTGTAAAAAGCTATTATGGATGATATATTGAGGTATTCTTCCATATCAATAACAAGATCATATTTTTTAAAATTTCTTAAAATAAAAAATTTGATAGAAATTGGGTTTAATTTCAAAACTTTTACATTACCAATATCTTTATTGTTATAAAAAATATCTTTATTTCTGGAAGTGACTAAAACATCTATTTTGCTTTTTTTATTTTTATCCCTTAATGCTTTTATTGCAGGAAGTGTTAATATAGTCTCTCCTATTCCCCATAATTGTATGATTAATATTTTATTATATTTGTGAATTTTTTTATGTCTAAAAAGCTTGTTTATAGATAGAAATAAACATGCCAAGGACCCAAAGTATTTATCCAGAAATTTTATTAGATTAACAGACGCCATTTATTTTCTTTTTATAGCAATACTTCTAACTACTTTTTCAAGCTTTCTTTGGTTTTTCCTTACTATAGTATATGTGTAGAAAACAACAAACATCGTGAAAAGAAATCCGGCTATTATGAAAAAGTCTAATGTCCTTGCAATGTTTAATGTACTAAGCAGCGGATCTAAGATTTGCGGGAATAATGTAATGATTACAAATGCGCCCCAGAATAGAAACCAGAAACTATATTCTTTTATTGTAAATTCTTTTCTTTTGTGCTGCAGGAATGTATAATACATCATAAAGAATCCAAATAAGATACCCAAAATCTGAATGCCCAGTATTTTTGCCATTTTTATTTACAAGTTATTTAATTTCCATAAAAATAAGTTAAATACAATTTTAATGCCATCAAGTATTGTTGTACCTTTATATTTGTCCGAGTAAATTGTATCTATTGGAATCTCGCAGTAAGATAATTTATATTTTCCTATCTTTGCTATCATCTCGCTTTCCATGCTGTAATCAGACGCTTCCCAACTTAATTTTTTGTAAGCTTTTGCAGTAAAAGCTTTGTAACCACACTGGCTATCTTTGATTTTTATACCATATAAAAACTTTATTGTTCTGTTAATAAATGAATTACCAAACTTTAATACAAAAGGCATATTCTTATTTAGTTTTCTGTATGCAAGTACTACATCACAACTTTTTATTTTTTCCAAAAATTTTGGAATTTCATTTGGGTCGTGCTGTGCATCTGCATCTATGACTATTAAAATTTCTGCTTTATTTTTTATAGCATACTCACAACCTGTTTTTAATGCAGAACCTTTTCCCAAATTTACTAAGTGCCTTAAGACAATAGCTTTGCTTTTTTTTGCAACTTCTTTTGTTTTATCTTTACTGCCATCATCAACAACAATAACTTTATCAACATATTTTCCTGCTTCTTTGACTATCTTATTAATGTATCTCTGTTCATTATATGCAGGTATTATAGCAAATATTTTTTTTCCCATGAGTGTAAAGAAGGGTAAATTTAGAGCATTTAAAAATTATTAGGTGTTTTGAGAAATATTCAATTCTGAAGTGTTCGTTTCATTTACTGCCTTTTCAATTTCTTTTTCCTCTTCTTTCTGTTCTGGTTCTTGAACTTCAATTATATTCTTTTCTTTTCCTTCCCAGTCAACTTTCCATACTATAATCCTACCACCAAAAACGCTTCTCTCATCGCTGAATTTTTTGAAATGTCTTAAGCCAAGCCCTTCTTGGTAAAACAATCTTGTGAACATTGATGCTGTTAAGTCAGAATCCATCTGTAATAACTGATAACTTTCACCATTTTTAATTAATGTTAATCCTAGGCCCCTGCCATTTTGAAGTGTAAATACAGATTCGTTATATTCTTTCACAACTACACCCTCATTTGTTGGAAATGATATTTTCTTAGGGTGTATAATCCCTTGAGGTGTTTGTGCAAAAGCTTCTCTGCTTGTTAAGTTTATTGTAAAACCGTTACCGCATGTTAATATATCTTCATTTCTATCGCATCCAACTGTTCCAGCATATCCAGGCCATGGCGCAAGCCAGTTATTTGCTTGGTCACTTGATGTTATAGACTGGACCTCATAAAAGAGGTTTTCTGCATCATTCTTAGAATAATTGAATTTTTCCTGCAAGAATCTAACACTTATGTCTATATCATTGCGATATTCTTTCTTTTTTAGCGTATTGTATATCAAAGCGCGGTCAAAATCCCAGCTTCCAAAATGAGCCCATACTCCACTTTTTCCTACCATGTCTTCAGAAGTTATAAAATAATTTTCAGGTGGCTGACAATGCGTAAGGTCAAGTATTTCTTCAGTTTCATTTTCGTCAAACTGCTTACTTAAAATTTTTTGTGCATTTTCCCTATTTTCAGGGATTATTTCATATATCAAATTAATAGAATCTAAAAAGTCTTCTGTTGATTTTAACATAGTACTAAAACCCTCAGTTGCGCCACAGTCAAGCATACGTAAAATACCTATTGCTACCTCTTCGTCATCCGTTAGCAAGGCATTGCCTATAAAATGTGCTTGGGGTGTATTTTGGGTTGTTCCATCAAATGTTACAGCACGGTCTGCCCAAAACTTAAACCAATGGCCAAAGTCCCACCACGAGGTTATTATTGCATCTGGTTTTGAATCTTCTTTTATTTTTTCCAATGAAATTTTCCAGGCATCATTAAAGCTGGGTATTTCGTTTCTTGCAGTTCCTGCTGCTGACCTGTAAGGTCCTATAAGTAATAAAAGCAGCATAATAATGACAGTAGTTTTTGATACATATTTATTAACTTGTAAGCCTTTTGTAATCCAGGAACTTGCGTATCTGTATAGCTCTCCAAGTGCAATTCCAAATCCTATTGAAAATGCAGGCACCAAGAGCAAAGTAAACCTTACACCTTTTGTACTAGCAAAGGTTGTTGCAATAAACCATAATATAAGGAAAATTGCATATTTTATGTCAATTTCAGTATCTGATTGTAACAGAGCTATTAAAATCCTGATTGCTATAGGTATACTTATCAATATTAAAAATGTGTTCAGATTTTGCACATTTATTGAAAATATAATTATGTACCATGCTAAAGTACCGATGATAAACCATAGTCTATTCCGTCCTTTTGTAGTTAATGTTAAAGTAATACCCATTAACGAAATTAAAAAAAAGTAGAATTTTCCTAGACCAACCTGGTTTATTACATCGTTTAGAGAAGCAGGATTCTGCTCTGCTACGGTTGTAAGTACATTTGGCCATACTGTTGTAATACCTACTTCTTTTTGCTTTGCAAAACCTGTCGGAGAGGTTGCAAATGCCGAGAAATACTCAAAAAATTTGCCTTTTTCATTTGTGAAATTAAGTAAGCTTACACTAAATGTAGACACCAAAAAAAATATAATTAAAAATGTTATTGATCTCTTTATTGTTTTATTCCTTGCAAATTTAGAAAGATTCCCGATCAATTCTTTTTTGTGGACAAATGCATAATATCCTATATAGAACGCTATTGAAATCAAGATAAAGTCAAAAATATACCACCAACCACCCCATGTGACGCTATACAAACCAACCAATAAACCACACCCAACACTTAAAATTATACTATTTTTTGTATTCTTAGCTTCTAGAGCCTCAATAAAGAGCCAGGCTATGAACAATGGGAACACCACATTATAGGCATCGGTATCAGCAAAACCACCTGCTGTTCTAGTTAAGAAAGATGGATGTATAGCAATAACAGTTGCTGCTATAAAACCTCCAACATTACCAACAAGTTTTCTAGTTATAAAAAATGTAGGTATAACCGACAAAGCTGAAATTAAAACTGGAACAAAAAATACAACTGACATTAGATTAAGATTTTTGTTAAAAAAACTTAGGAATTTGTATAAATATGCTTCAAAATAGGCGTGAAATATATCTTCTTGTATTAACCTTCCTTGAGGTGCTAGCATGTGATTGTCAAATGGCTTACCATCAGATTTTCTGAGTTCGTCTCCAGGATGACCATTTTTTATTATATTTTGAGCATACCTCATCCAGTAATAAGGATCTATTGCAAGCAAATAAGTCTGGCCAGTATCATCTTGCAATCTTGATTTAAAAAAATTTGATGTGGCTCTAATCTGCTGGTCAAT
Organism: Nanobdellota archaeon; assembly: GCA_022564635.1. Taxonomy (GTDB): domain Archaea; phylum Nanobdellota; class Nanobdellia; order Woesearchaeales; family GW2011-AR4; genus JACPJP01. The sequence continues at coordinate 7,230 of JADFLA010000006.1, forward strand.
CTGAGATTTTTGCTGTTGCAACACTTTCTGTAATTCATTTTCAATTAGTGCATTCCTATTTTGTTCTGGTAGATTAGGATATTGCTGATTTATTTGTCCTGTTATCTGTGACCTTAAGTTGTTAATAACAGAGTCCGTGGCCCATTGGTCTGTTATTGGCAAATATGCTGACTGGACTCTTAAAAAAATAGACAGAAATATTGGGATTAGTAATAAAAATAGGACTTTACGCTCCACAAAGAAATTTAGAAATTTTTTGAAGTCAATAGATATGCCCTCATCAGATTCTTTAGCTTCAGTCTTGTCAGATTTTTTGAAAATATTTTTGATATTTTTTAATTTTGAAAAATCAATAGAGATTTCATCCTCCTCCTTATCTTCTTTTGTTTTAACTTCTTCACTTGTAGAGTCTTTTTTCTTAAAAATATTTTTTACCCAGCTAAAGTCTATTGCAATTTCATCATCATCTTTTTTTTCTACAGTATCCTTTTGAGATTCTACTTTTTCCTCTTTGACTTCTTGAGCAGCATTTGATTTTTTCTTTTGAAAATTCTTCGAATTTTCTAAATCTTCCTCACCTTTGTTCGAAAGCTTAAATAAATTTTTTATTTTTCCAAAATCAATAACGACTTCATCATCTTCTTTTTCTTCTTGTTTTGTTTCTACAGATTGAGTTTGTTCATGTTTTGTTTCTGTATCTTTATTTTCTATTTCTGTATGTACTTCAGGATTTTTTTCTTCTAGGTGTGGTTTTCTATCTACTTCTTTTTCTTCTTTCTTCCTTTTGAAAAAGTTCTTTATTTTTCCAAAGTCGATAGAAATCTCATCGTCTTTTTCTTCCATAAAAACCCCTGTCAATCAACGAAAAGATATATTTTTTAAAAAGGTTGCGGAAATCCAATCAATCATCAGATTATTTATCAAGCACCATGTTTATTTTTTAAAATGATTATTAATTTAATTTATAATTGAATTTCTAAATTACAAATCTGGAGAACAACAAAAACCTAGGTTCTTTTAAAAGTAAATTCAAAACTAAGGGTATTGGTGTGTCTCTGTCATATTTTTTTAAAATCTTTTTAACTTTCTCTTGTGACATTAATTTAAGCAGATAATCATAATCTTTATCAGAAAATTTATTCAGAATATTTCTTATTTTCAAATGCAATAATAATTCCCTTCCTGAGTGTTTTTTAAGTTCTTTATTATAATTTTTTTTATTAATGATACAATCGCATAGTGTTTGTGCTGCCTTTAATGATGGTATTATGCCGCCGCCGGTTGTAGCTTTGACTTGTGTTGCAGCATCCCCAATCAGATAAATATTCTCTTTTTGGATAATTTGTTTTGGATTATAGATGGGGTATATTCCAGACTCCCAACATAAAACTTCTTTTTTTCCAGTTCTTTCCTCCAAAAATTTGTAAAAATAATCTTTTGCATTTTTGAAAGCACCCAAGCCTAACCTTACAGTATCTTCTGATTCTGGAACAAACCATCCAAAAAAATTTGGGAAATTACCGCCAAAATGAGTTTCGAATGCATCAAAATCCATTTTTAACTTGACTTTGGCTTGCATTCCGACGTAGAATTTTGTGTTAGTCTTTAAGCCAGCAGATTTTGCAACAGCGGAAGAAGGACCATCAGCTCCTACAATAATTTCCGATTCAATATTCTTAATATGATTATTATTATTATTTTTTATTCTAATTGAATTTTTATTATTGAAATTAATAAATTGATGATTAGTCAAAATTTTAACTCCTACATCAGTCGCCTTATTGGCCATAAATTCATCAAACTTATTTCTCCACATTACTATTTCATCTGTATTAGCTACTATTCTATTATTTTTGCTTACCACAATAACTTTGCTGCATCTGTTTGCTATTACATTGTTTGGTAGTTTTACAAATTTTTCAATAGAACCAGTTACAATTCCTGTACATTGGATAGGACTTCCTATGCTTTCATGCTCTTCTACTATTGTAACATCTTCCCCTTTTTTTGCAAGGAGATAAGCAAGATAGCTTCCAGCAGGACCAGCCCCGACTATAGTTATCATAATTTTGGCTAATTTAGAATAATTTATTAATGTAGCGGAAATGGTAAATTTCGTATATAATGGGAAAATTAGAAATTTTCCGTCACCCACTAAAGTGGGTTTAGTTACCCTTTCCTGACATAGAAACGTGGAATAATGACAAGAACGACACACTCAAGGAGTGCGAGGGTACAAAAATTTAGCACGTTTGCTATGATTCGTTTTTGAAGATTTTTACGGAAACAAAATATTTATATATTGGCTGTTATTCCTAAATAATAGTTATATAATGTATCTACTTTAGTATGCTAAAATAACGAAACATTTAAATATAAGTGAGGGATATTCCGTTTATATTCAATTCGAAATTAAAAACAATTTGGGGGTATAATAAAAAATGATAAAAAAGTTTTTCAGTTTATTTATAGTATTTCTAATAGGAATTTTAATGAGTGTTACAGCTTTAGCTACTATTACTGTAGATTTTGTAAAAGTAGATGGTGACGAAGTATTTCAAACTGGAAATAATTTTATTCTTGATGTTGATAGGGGAGATGAGATTGATGTTAAGGTAAGATTAAGTTCAGATGTATCCCTTGATGATGTCCAGGTAGAGGCTGTTTTAAGAGGAGTAGACAGCAGAGATAAAGTTGATGATATTACCGATACTTTTGATATGAAAAAAGACGTTTCTTATACAAAAAGATTAACATTACCATTAATATCTAAAATTGATATTGATCAATATAAGTTAAGAATAAGAATTTCTGACAGAGATAACCCCACTGTTGAACAAACTTATGAGCTTGACATTGGCACAAAAAGACACGATGTTGAGATAAGGGATGTTGTTCTTTCACCAAGCACAGAAGTTAAGGCAGGAAGGGCATTGCTTGCTACTGTAAGAGTGAGAAACAGAGGAGAAAAGGATGAAGATGGTGTTAAGGTTGTTGTAAGCATACCACAGTTAGGAGTTTCAGCTGCTGACTTTATTGATGAGCTTGAGGCAGAAGGTGAAGATGATGACCAAGCAACATCTGAGGAAATGTTCTTAAGAATTCCAGATAGTGCAGAAACAGGGGAATACACAGTAAGAGTTGAGGTATTCTTTGATGATGGTGATAAGAGAAATGTTAAAGAAACTACAATATTTGTTTTAGGGCAAGACAGAGTAGCAGAAAAGCCTAAAGCAGATGAAAAGACAATCATAACAGTTGCAGTTGATAAGCAGAGTACTGTACAAGGCGGTGGAGAGGTAGCTTATCCAATAACATTGACAAATGCTGGAGCAAGTTCAAAGACCTATACTATACAAGCTGATGGTGCTGCATGGGCAAACTTCCGTGTAAGTCCATCAAATGTGTTGGTAATAGATTCTGGAGACAGCAAGGCATTTACTGTTTTTGTTTCAGCAAATAACAATGCTCCATTAGGAGACCAAACATTTACAGTAACAGTTAGTAGCGGGGCTAAAGTACTAAAACAGTTGCCTTTAAGCATAAATGTTCAGGGAGGACAAGTAGTAAGTGGAACCTCAACAGTAAAGAGAGTACTTGAAGTCGGTCTAGTAGTTTTAGTGATTTTGCTTGTAATAATAGGCCTAATTATAGGCTTTAGCAAGCTTAGAGGAGAAGAAGAGGAAGTAGAAGAAGGAGAGGAAAAGACCTACTATTAGATTTTTTCTTTTTCCACGAAAATTCAATGAATTTTCGTGGCACCGAAAATCGAAGATTTTCGCGTGTATTATAATTTTTATATATTGTTTAATTTCTTACTAGGAGAAGTATTTAGTTTGCATTAAGATGAATACTAAAAAACTATTATTTAGTTTATTTTTATTATTATTTTTGTTAATAAATATAGTTAATGCTAAGGAAGACTTTACTGCATCCTCTTCGCGTTCTGTGGAATTATGCCCGTGTTCAAATCAAGCTTATAGTGTTAATGTGCAAAATACCGGTTCTGTTCAAAATTCTTATACAGTTTTAGCTTCTGGAGGTGCAGCAGAATGGATTACTTTTAATCCAAGTAAATTTGTTCTGAATCCAGGACAAAAAGGAAGCTTTTTTGTTATTGTGAATTCTGTATGTAATATTGAAGGGGATTATGATATAGAGATTTTTATAACTACTAATAATGGCTTAACAAAGGTTGTTAAGCAAGTTCTTGAGTTTTCTCAGTGCTATGATTATACTTTAGATCAGGGAAAAGTTGTTGAAGAGGTTAAGGAAAGCTTGAGTTTTTTACAGTACGATGGTTCCTACTCTTTATGCAAAAATGAGCAAAAGTCCATACCAATTCTGATTGTAAACAATGAAAATTTTGAAAACGGATATAAATTGTTTTTAGATGCTCCTGAATGGACAGGATTAAATGTTAATAGTATAAGTCTTGGTGCAAAGAAATCAGGCATATTTCTTATTAATTTTGATACAACAGATGTAGAAGGAGAATATAACTTTAAATTAAATGCGATAAGCGAGCTCGGAAAGGTACAAAGAAAAAAGAACATTGAGGTTAATGTACAGGATTGCTATGCTTTAGAGCTTGATTTAAAAGAAGAAGATATTGTTTGCGGTGGTGAAGATAAAGATTATGAAGTTATTGTTAAAAATTTAGGGGCTTTAGAGCAGAATATAAAATTAGAATTAGATGCTCCAGAGTGGGTGAATGTTGAGAATGCCTCTATTTATTTAGGTTCTGAACAGGAAAAAACTTTAACATTGAATGCAAATCCTGAAGATGACATATCTGGAAATTTTTTTGTAACAGTAAATGCTATAATTGAGGATAAACCCGAACTTGAATTTTCTGATAGGATAAAACTCGATGTTACATCAAAGTTTGAGTGTTACAAAGCAAATATAAATACAAAAACAAGTGTAACTAATTTTTATAGTCAAGATTTCTTTTCTGCTAAAGTAAAGAACAATGGAATAAAAAAAGCTGCTTATGATGTAAGTTTAGAAGGCCCTTCTTGGATAAGTGCAAGTCCAGAAACTTTAGAGCTAAATCCAGGCCAGACTGGAAATCTTAATTTAATTGTAAATCCAGGTACAGATGTCAATCAAGAAACTTACGGTATTAAAATAAATCTGGAAAGCAATGGTGCAGTATATTCCAAAGATGTTGATATAGTGCTTAGAAAAGAAAGTGAGTTTGTGAAGAAGTTAAAGACAACTTTAAAGAAATATCGATATTACATTTATTTATTGATTTTAATTATTATTTTAATTATTATTTTAAGAAAACCAATAATGAGAATAAAGAATAAAGTAAAAAAAGATTATGAAAAATATAAAGTTAAAACAGAAAGATTAAGGGCTTTAAAGCTCGCAAGGAAAGAGCGAGAAGAAGAAAAAAAGAAGAAAAAAGAGTTGGAAGAAAAGAAAAAAAGAGAGCTGGAAGAAAAAAGAAAAGAGCAAGAAAAAACGAGAAAAAAAGAACTTGAGAGAAAAAAGGAGAAAAGAATAAAGAAGAAAGACATTTTCAAAAAACTTCCTATTGGCAAAGTTTTGATTTATGTGGCATTATTAATCGCTTCTATAATATTTATAGGACATGAGAATAAATTATTCAATGCAAAATATCTTCATATTTACATAAGAAATCTATTTTATGGATATCTGTACTATATATTAATAGGTGTTGGTGTAGTTATTGTTTTATTTTTGTTGGTTTTATTGTATAATTATATTTCTAAAAAAGGAAAGAAGAAGGTAAAGAGAGAGGCAAAAAAAGCAGAAAAGAAAGCAAAGAAGGGAAAAGAGTGGTACAATAAGCCTTCTTATGTAATTGCTATTTTTATTCCGATTATGATTTTGCTTGCAGCTCTTGCCTACTTAAATCTTTTTGATGATATAAAGGATTTTGTTATATTATATTCATATTATTTTGGATTAGGCATAGTAATTCTTGTTATTATTATATTGTTGATAAGGTTCTATAAGCCATTGTTTAAGTTTTTGAGAGAATGATAATGGGGCACTCATTGTTCTATTATTTATTAATTATTCATCAATTTCTTGTATTTAAATCACTTATTCTTGTCTCAACTATTAAATTATGATTTTCTTATTTTCTATATTGCAAATAAGCACTGGACATTCACGCGTAAGGTATTTAAAAACCATTTACATAGTTTTAACATGATATAATTTGGTGATTTAAATGAAATTTGCAAAAATTAACATTAAAAATTTTAAAATTACGCCAGAATTTGCAAGATTGCATGCACATATTTGTGGAGATGGTTCCATTTATAGAACTAAAACTAATAGATCAAAAAAGGAATTAGAACAGCATCCTAGAAAAAATACAGTTAGAAATAGATTTAACATTCGATACTGTAATGATAGCCAAATATTACTCAATCAATTTTTAATCGATTTTAAGAATCTATTCAATAGGAAAGCAATTTTAGTATCAAAGGGTAGACAGATGGAAATCCAAGGGAAATGGTTGTACGACTTGTTCAAGTATTATGGTGCTGGTAAATCTAAAGAATGGTCAATACATAAGGAAATAATCGGAGCTTCTGATAAAATAAAATCACAGTGGCTAATGGCTTTTTTTGACGACGAAGCCCATGTATCAAAAACCCGCAAGAGAATTGTTTTGAATATAGTGAACTTAAAAGGTCTAAAGCAAATCAAAAAACTATTGAATGATATGAATATAAATTCTAAGTTAAATGGTCCTTATTTCTATAAGGAATTTTATTCATATCACTTAACAATTTATAAAAGTTCTATTCAAAAATATTCAAATTTTATTGGGTTCACTCATCCCAAAAAAAGAAAGGATTTATATGAGATCGTAAAAAATATGGGGACGCAGGGAATTTCATAAGATTTCTCTTAATTTGAACCCCGATTAGAGGCTATCTTCGAGGAGATTTTTATCATTGCTTTATAGCTCAAATCTCCATTTACTGGAGGCCTCGATAATAGCCAGATTATAAGACGTCCCCATCAAAATAAAGAATACATTGTGTTTATTTAAACATTATTATTTTTTGATTTTAAATTATCTTTATTCATTTTTTAATATTTTTATTCAACAATTTTTTAACATTATTAATCATTATTTTATTTTTCAATCATTGGAATTATCATCTTTAATTTTATTAATTATTATTGATCGATTTTGCGTCGTCATTATTGGTTTTTTATTTTTAATTATTGGGATTATTGTTTTTTAAAATTCAATTTTATCTCCTAACTCTGTCTTTGTTTCTTTAATAGTATTTTTTGGCAATTCAATAATGTATTTTGATTTATTTTTTGGAGCGTAAAAACTGAATGGCTTAAAATTTTCTTTCATCTCCACGACAATTTTATTTTTATTCAAAAATAAAACATCAATAGGGTAAAAAACAAAAAACATATGCAACGGATTTATTTTTTCTTTTTTGAAGATAAAAATTAGCGGCTTATTTTTTTTAGAGAACATTAATCCCGAGCTTTTAGAAATAATGCTCGTGCATGCCTTTGCATTTCTTGCAAGCAAAGTTTTTTTTGTTTTGTTTTTGATGTGCATCTTCGATAAAAAGTTTCTGAACAATAAAAATTTAATCATTATTAAGTTATTATATACTGTAAAAGATACTTAGAGCGAAAGTTTTAAATATGATTCTGTTTTCTCTATTTTTAATAAAAAGTTTTGGGTGATGACAAGAAAATTCTGACGATTAAATTTTTATTTCATAATAATTTTATATATAAAAAATAATATACTTTAGACAATCGAAACATTTAAATATATGTTGTAGGATAAATTAACTAAAAAATATTTTTTGGTGTATAAATTTAGTTCAAAGGGGTAAATTACCTTTTATTTCGTCGTTAAAAGAGGAGTCCAATAATGGAAAAAGAGGGTAAGGTTGATATATGGTCCATTTTAATAGCTTCTATACTTATTCTTGTTGTTTATGCTGTGATGGTTCTTGGTAATGTGGGAGTACTTTCTGAATTTCCTGAGAATACTACTAATGCAAGTGCATCTTTTGGTTATGGTGATGGAAGTTTACCATCAATGACAGCATTCAATGGGACAAGTAGTTTATTTAGATGTAATGTGAGTACTAATGATAATGGTACAAATACGAATATTACTAACGTTTCTCTGTTTTTGAACAGGGTACCTATAACAAATGCCGATGGAGATGTAGCAAATGTGACATTTTTTATTAATGACACAACAACAAGTCAAGTTATTAATATGACTCTTCCACTGACTCTTGCCGAGGGAACTTATTCTTGGATCTGTAGAGTTGAAGATAATCAGACACCCACTATATCGTATAATACAACTAATAACAGAACATTCACAATTGACTTAACTCCTCCAGGATTTACTAATCTATCAGTTACTTCAAACAGTCAGGTTAGTACTGAAGACACAGTTTTCCTGTCAGCGAACTTTTCGGATCAGTTGACTTCTATACATACTGTGAGACTTTTTGTAAATACCTCCGGTACTGCAGATAATGAAGTTAATATTACTGATGCGACAAGTGGGGTAACAGCAGGAAACGGCACCCAAGTAAACCTATCTTTCAAAATAGCTGGCGGTGAACTTGGCAATGATCTGAACTTTACCTTCCAAGTAAACGATTCTGTAAATAATATAAACATAACTACTGTTAGTGTAGTGTCTGTTAGTGGAGATGGAACTCCTCCTGGTATTACTTTAAATTCTCCGATTAGTACAAATCAAACAAGCACAACAGCACCCAACTTTAACTTTACAGCAGTTGATAATAATAATAGTGCTTCTGTAATTCTTACATGCGCCATTAACATATCATTGGGCGGGTCTCTCTTTACGGATATAACTAATATAAAGGCAACTAATGGAACTCTTCAAAGTAATACTACAACAGTTACTTTGTCAGATGGTGTATATAGTTGGAATGTGAGCTGCATTGATCCTGCCGGCAATAAAAACACTTCTTTAACTCAATCATTTACTGTTGATAATTTAGCTCCTGCTTTGACGCAGATTAACCTTACAAACAACGCTAATTTGACTGCTGCAGGGGTATATAGTGTCATAAATAAGAGTGGTTCTGGTAACTCATTAAGACAAGGAGCAACAATTTTTTTGGCTACTAATTTAACAGACAATTTAACTCAACCACTTAAAGTTGAACTTCAATTTTTGAATACTTCTTCAGGTAATTGGGAGATACTTGATACTCAAGAAACAATTGATACTAGTGCCGGTGGTTATTCTGCAGCAGAAGGAATGTGGGGCAATGCCTCTTTTGTAATTCCGACTGGACATAATGAATTTGAGGGTACTAACGTTTCATTTAGGGCATTCTATAATGATACTCTCGGTAATTCCAATACCAGTGTAGTAATTATTGCACAGATTAATGATACTTCTGCGCCTACTATAACTATTAACAAACCAACTACAAACTTATCAAATTTCAGCAGTGGAAACGATATTGAGATTAACTGGACAATAACTGAAAATAACCCAATTGTTGCAATTAACTGGAGTGTTGATGATGTTTCAAGCGAGAGTGCGCCTGGTTGTCAAGACTTTGGTAAATTTAATACAGAGGCCTTAGCAGACCCTAAAAAGAAACATAACTTTACCTTATTCCCAGCAAGTTGTTCAAGTAGTCTATCTTCAGACTTCCATAAAATTTTGATTCAAGCAAGAGATAGTTGGGGTAATGTACAGCAAATATTGATTAATTTCACTGTGGATACGCAGGCACCTACAATTGCCATTACACCAGCTAATAATACAAATATGACCTCTTCTTCAACATCAATTACAGTAACTAATACAGATGATTTCAGTGGAGTTCCAACAACTACTTGGACAACTAGTTGCAGTGGGAGCGGATCTTATACAAGCGGAACCGCATTCTTCCCGTTTAATGATTCAAGTGGTCCATGCAGTGGAGCTTCTGTACAGACATTGACAATTACTGCTACAGACCAAGCTGGAAACTCAAATGTTTCATCATTCTTGTTTGGTGTTGATGATACTGCTCCGACTCCTATAACGTCTGTATCACCAACCGATGGAGAGAGTGTTGTAAACGATGTAATGCTTAACTACACAGCTGTTGATGACTTTGTCGAAGTATCTTTTATTGGATATTATTTAGATTCTAACCCAGTTGTACAACTTAATTTTAGTGCTGAGGGATTAGGTTCAACAGGCGTTACATTTAATGGCAATACAACAATAAATTTGACAGGAGGAAACCACACAATTATCTATACAGCAAATGATACTGTCGGCAACTTTAGAAATAGCAGCACCATAAGCTTTGTTGTAATTGCTCCAATACCTTTAACAGATTGGAGACTAGGACTAAATCTTACTCTCGGTACAGAAGTTTCTACCGCACCAGTATTTAGGGTTAAGAATGATACCGGGGATTATAACATTAAAACTGATAGTCAATTGACAAATGAAACATATGAAATAATTATAAATGTAAACAGCACTGGAACACCATTTAATGTAACACTTACTGATCTGGATGGCTCTAGTGCGAGTTGGGATAAGATTAATTCCACGTATATTAGGTCAAATAATACTCAAACTTATAATGGAATACAGGGCAACTGGACTAACACCATAATCCAGATGGTTTATGTCAATGGTAGTTTAGATGATTTTGCAGGAAATACTAATAAGTATTATGGAACGGTAACATTCCCTGTGAATATATCTGGAAATACAGGTCTAGTCCAAGAGTTCTGGTGGCTACAAGATGAAACGAATTTGCAGTCAAGAGAAAGTATTTCACAATGTAGTTCTGTCTTTAGCGCAACTGATACCACGCCATGTTGGAACTATACAAGCGAAGGAAGAACAATTGTGTTTGTACCTCACTTTAGTATTATAGTGGCCGTAAATGATTCAGGTGCACCAACAATAACTGTTAATAAGCCCGACTCTAACCAGACTGTAAGCACGTTTTTACCAAACATAACTGTAACTTCTGATACTATTACCTGTAAATACTTAGTAAATGGATCAACAACAAACACAACAATGACTCAAACTGGAACAGAATGTATTGGTAGCACAGAAAGCTTCAAGAATCTAGAAACAGCTGAAGGTTATAATATAACATTCTTTGCAGAAGATTCATCTGGAAATATACAAACAGGAATTTTGAAATTCAATATTTCAGACAACACAGCACCAAATAACGGAACAAGTATAACAAGCAGTGGAGCAACTACCGGGGCAACAATCACAGTAAATAGTGTAAATGAATCTATAACCAACATTACTCTTGTTTATGGAACAAGTTCAACAGCATTAAGTCTAAGAAAGTCTGAGGTAATAACTGCAACAAAGTCTCCAAGTATAGGCAGTTTAGGAATAAGTACAGTTACAACTGCCACTGATTATTTTTATAATGTTACCATATGTGACTTCAATAATAATTGTAATACAACCAGTAATTTGACATTTACCCAGTCTGTAACATCGCCAACAACAACTACAACAACTACAACAACCACTACTGGAGGAGGTGGAGGAGGAGCAGCTGTAAGCAATGTTGCAGATTCAAAAGCCCAGGTATGGTCAACAATACCTGCTGGATCTTCTGTAAGCCTTAATGTTGATAAGGCTACTATTGCGATAACTTCCGTTGCTGTTAATAATGTTAAATCCGAGTTAAAGAATGTAGATATAGAGGTCCAGGCCTTAAAGTCCAATCCAGTCTCAGCAACAGCTGCTGGAAAGGTCTTCCAATACTTAAGAATTAACAAGAAGAAAATTGCGGATGGCGATGCAGAGAGCATTAAGATAGGCTTCAGAGTTACAAAAGCATGGCTAACAGAGAATGGATTGACATCAGCTGACGTCAGGCTCTACAGATATAAGAATAGTGTCTGGAACAAGTTATCTACAAGCGTAAAATCTACAGACAGTACATATGTCAACTTCGAGGCAGAAACTCCAGGATTTAGCTTCTTTGCAGTTGGAAGCGCGACTGGCGGTGGAGATGCATTTGCAATCATAGATGCAATTAGAGGATTTTATGCAGGCACATCTTCCTTAACAGCATTTGAAATAATTGATATGATAAGAGCATTTTACGGGTGATAAAATAAAATGAGAAAAGTTATTGCGTATTTAATGGTCTTTTTATTTGCAATCAGTTTTGTATTCGCAGCATCTGTTAGCAGAGATTTGCCGCAGAGAGCAGATCCAAACAGCGAATTAACAGTCAAACTTCAAATTTCAGGAGCAGACTCAAGCGGATTATTGACTTTAGAAGAAGAATTACCAGAAGGCATGACGCTTAAAGACTGGACTATTACCGGTGCAAAAGAAGCCAAGGAAGCAATCACCACAAGAGTCATAGATAACAGGTATGGATGGTCCTTTACTCCCAGTGGGGGTTCAGTTACAGTTGAATATACGATAGATTTAGGTTCAAGCGATGTATCATTCGGGACATTAGTTTATTTTGATGCTGCGGGTCAAGGTAAAACAGACCCTCAAACATTAAGGGTTGCAGCAATTACTTGCGGAGATGGTATTTGTGAAGGAGATGAGAATAGCGATACTTGTGCAGCTGATTGTCCAGTAGCACCACCTGCAGAAGCAGCACCACCAGAAGCAGTAGAAAAACCTAAGCCAATAGTGGCACCAAGCAAAGCACCTGTAGCATGGGTTATAGCCGCTGTGGTTATAATTTTAGGAATAGTGTTGATAGTTGCTTACCAGAAGAAGAAAAAGCAGGTTTAAGTTAATTTTTTTTATTTTTAATTAATTTTTTAATTTCTTATTATATTTGATTTAATATCATTCAAGTATTGAAACTATTTATTATTAATTATTATTTTTTTGTTGTAAATGGATTTATTGTTTTTAGTTTTATTTTTAATTGAGCTAGTTTTCTATTTATTGTTTCTGGCTCGATAAAGGCCAAATGGGCTACAATCATTATTAAAGAGAAGAATGTTATGTTGGATGCAAATAAAATGGAAGAATGAAGCAATATTCCTGCAATAAGCATATATTTTCTAGTAGTCTTGAACCATACTAATATTGGAAAGAGGAGTTCTATCAGTAGAGTTGCATAAGTCATAAGCATTACTAGAAAAATATAATTTCCTAAAAACTCAAGATTAAATCTTGCAAATTGAGGGTTAGCTAAAAAATAATATACAGCTGTTCCATCTCTCCATGTTGTGCCGGTTTTAGGCAAGAATGCAAAAATATAGACGATTGCAAGCTGTATCTGTATGAGTCTCCTGGGCCATATATACCATTGCTGCCGTTTTTTATGTTCTTTAGAGGGAATATTTTTGTTTCTTTTTATGGCGTCAAGGGAAAGACATTTTCCTGATGGTGATATTGCAAGATAAAAGAGCATAAGCCTCATCAAGGTGTCTCCAGAATTAAGGATAAGAGTATTTTTTTCATGGAGTGAGGATAGCAATATGAATGCAATTATAGCAGAAAACCTAGTATATTTTCCGATAAGGAGCAATAATAAAAATATAATCAATAAAAAGTAGAATATTATTACAAAGGTTGGACTTCCAAAATAATCAAGAATAGTAAACCTAAATTCTGACCTGAACATACTAGTGCGGCCTGATAAAACACCATCATCTGAGTAATAATCAACTACAAAAGGAAGATCATTTATTAGGGACAGAAGAATTACAGCAGCTGTCAATATTCTTAGAAGTCCAATTGTTGTATAATCTTCTTTTTTGAAGAAAAATTCATAAATTATATTTTTTTTAATTATCCACATCTTATATCTCCAAGCTTTTCATAACTAACCTTAGCTTCTACATCTTTTGGAGGCAAATTTATATCCTTGTACATGATTTGCAAGGTTATTCCATATCCTGGATCGTAGAGCTTGTTGAATTCCTTGCATAAGTAAATTAAATAGGCTGTGTTAAGGACGTTATCTTTGTTTGCTATAATATTGTCATTAAACTTCCTGAACCTTGTGAATAGAAATGGCATTCCTTCTTTTGCATATTTATGGAGGTAAGGAATTGTTTGATTATTGGCCTCAATAATAATCCTGGTAGAAGTTTCTTTGGTGTATGGATCAGGTGAGAAAATGCCCCATGCCTGCCATAGAGACAAGCCGTACATATAAGGCTTGAAAAGATCTATTGTTTTATTTGGAATACTTATTTCAGTATTTAAGTTCCATATAATTATAGAAGTTATATGAAATATTATAAAGATAAAGACTAATATTTTCTTATACATTCAAGGAATTTTGTTTAGAAATTATATTTAATCTTTTTGGTAATATAGCGGAGAAAACAAAAATTGAGAAAAAATAGTTTGTTTTCTCCCGATATAGTGCCGAAATTATCAATCAATTATTTTGTTTCGCCACTATAAATTGATATTGTTGTAAATATAGAGAAAATATAAAGAATAAAAATTAAAAAAAAGAAAAAAAATATGTTTATTCTACTCTTCCTGTTATTGTTCCTGAGATAGTTTTTGTCAGGCCAGACTCTGAGTTTGTATATTCAACAGATAATTTCTCATTAAATTTTGCGCCTATTGTTAATGTACATGCGCCTGTTGGATTTGTTACTAATGTAACTTTCTCTCCATTAATTACGCTTCCGGTTACTCCTTTTGGACAAGTGTCTGTTTGTATACTTACAGCAGTTAAATCAGCTCCTAAGCCATTTCTCAAGACTACAGTTACTCCACCTGTTTCTATTTTAAAATCTATGCATGCGAGGCCTGCTGGCAGAACACATTTTGCTGGTAAGAATCTTTCAGGGCTTAAAACACCAAAGTAAGCTAATGCTCCAATAGCAACTAAAACAACTAAAATAGCCCATCCATAGGTCATCAAGAATTCCATGGCTGCTTGAGATTTTCTAAACATTTTATTTTTTCACCTCTTATTATATTTTATAGTTTAAATAATATCATGAATTTTATTCTACTTTTGTATTTAAATTACCGAATGATGTTTTTGTAAGACCAGTATCCTTTTCAGTATAACTTAAGGTAATATCACCCTTAAACTTTTCTTTTTGGGCACCATTACTACAAGCAGCAGCAATGCCGTCCATAACAAAAGTTCCATCTACTCCACTCTGAAGTTCCACGTCAAAATTCTCGTCACAGCTTCCTACAACAATTTTGGTTACGGTTATTGTTCTGCCAAGACCATTTGATATAATAAGAGTGGTTTGGGTTGGTTCTACTTTATGGCTTACACACGCAATTCCAGGCTGCAAAATACACTTCTCTGGAAGAAATTTTTCAGGGCTTAGGACTCCAAAGTAGGCTAATGCAGCAATAGCAGCTAGAACAACTAATATAGCCCAGCCATATGTCATCAAGAATTCCATGGCTGCCTGAGATTTTTTATGTTTAATCAGCATAAAGTTCATGCACCTCTTTTTATGTCCTATGCTATAACTACTATTATAAATACTACTTTGTTATTATATCAAATAACTACTATTTAAATATTATGTTTTTGTATACTAATATACTATTGTATTTAAATATATATATTCGAGTTTATTATAGAAGTTAATGGTCTTTTATTATAAAATAACTCCAAGTAATTTTCCCAGAACTATATCTGCAATGAAAAAGAGGGTTATTGATACAAATATGAAAATCGGTATGTACCTCAATCCAAGCTTTGCATTACCCTTTTTTATTGTGGATATTATTACTGCAGAGAAAAATGATGTTATTATTAAGGACACTAGTGCAAATATTCTGAAGTCACTATACTTGATGCCTGCGCCTGAAAAAGAAAGTGCGAGTCCAGCAGTTGATGCAGCAGTTGTGACATCACCTAGAGATGATCCAAGATTGGTTATGACCCTTATCAATACACCTGAAAGCGCAAACAGTACTGGTGCAGCTGCTATAGTTGCAAAGGATATGAATATAACATAAGTTGTTACATTTGCTGACATCTCCTTTTTCATAATCTTATTTTCCTGTATATTTATTGCAATCTTATTTAATAGGTTTCCAATTTCTCCACCAGCTTCCAGGCCTTCTATTAGCAAGCTTATAGATCTTTTTAATAAAACAGACTCATATTTATCTGCAAATTTTTGTAGTGCAGTTTTTAGATCCTCACCTCTCATAGTTTCTTTTGCTACTATCTCTATCTCCTTTGCAAGCACTCCAAAGCGAGGCCTGACAGCATACCATAATGCCCTGTCTATAGTCATTCCAGCTTTAATGTTAGATGCAGTCAGCTGCAAATAATCAGGAAGAACATCCTCAATGTCAACTTTTCTTTTAAATATCTTTAAATCAACAACGATATAAAACAAGACCCATAATATAAAAAGCAATATAATAAAAACAAGAATCCAAAGTGCAATTATTGAAGCCAATATCGTTGTCCATGTAATTCCATAAGAAGTTGAGAAGTGATATATTAAGAAAGCCGATATAACCAAGTTTATAAAGACATTTATGTTAAAGATATTTTTTGATAATGCCTCAGGTCGAATACCTAGACCAGCACGTTCAAGATAAAATCTGAGCTTATGCCTTCTTTCAAGAACTGTTGCTCTCTTTTTTACCTGCTTTTTGAAGTACTCAATTCCTTTTACTTCGTCTGCTTTTTTTTCCTTAAAAAAACTAAGAATACCAAATTTTATTTTTGTATGCTCAGTTTCTGGTTCTTTTGCTTTTTTAGCAATCACATCTTCTAGTTGGTTCTTTAGATTTTTATTATTATCCGTGACTTTTTTCTTTCTGAGAATATTAAAAATATTTAATTTTGGTTTTATTTTTGTATGCTCAGTTTCTGGTTCTTTTGTTATCAATTTTTGAGCAGTCTCTATCACTTTTTTATGTTTTTTCTTCAGATGGTTTTTATTAGGGATATGTTTGGACATTTTTAAAATTCAATTGCAGGTCTTGAGAATTTTATCATTGAGAGGAACATAAATTGAGTAAAGGCTAATAAGAATGCTATTACAAGAAGTATTGTAAGACTAATATTCACTTCTATAAATGAAGAAAGGACAATCAACATTGTTACACCCAAAGTTGGTAGAATTACAGCTATTATCATGTAAAACATTGCAAATGGATTTAATTTCTTGCTATATTTATTTACCTCTATTATCTGTTCGCGGGCTATTTGTTCCAGTACAGACTCCAAAGATTTTGCAACATCGGAACCTGTCCTTATGGAGTTAAGGATTTGCCATAATAATCTTCTGAAATTATCAGAAGGTATGTACTCTATAGCCTCTGTTAATGCATCTTCCATGCTTGTCCCAAGGTTAACCTTGTTCACTATTTCCTTGAAATATTTACCAATGACTTCGTAATTTTTTGAGATATTAATTAGGGCATTATACAACGGTACACCAGATTCCAGTTCTATTATAAGATGTCTGCCTGCAAATACAATTTCCTTGCTTATCCCTTTTTCTTTTTTCGATATTTTAACGTCAGGAAGCTTTAACAAGTAGGAGAAAAGTATAAAGAAAATTATTGGAATGAATATAACCATTATACCCTTGAGTACATCGAATTTTGCTAAAATTAAAGCCAGAGAAACAACAAGGCCGGTTGTCATGTAAAATGCAGAAAGAAAAGTCCTTTTGATGAAGTCTTCTGGCTTGTAATTCATGCCTGCCTTCTTTAGGCTGTGCTTGAGATTAGGCAAGCGTCTTGCAATTATCTGGAAAAATGGAAATGCCATTCTATTAGGATATGATACTTAATGTATAATTTTAAAACAAAAATAGTGAACAAAATAATAACTTCAAATAGTTTATTTAAATCCTTGTTTTTCCTCTTCTTTCTCTACTAAAGAAAATGGGATTTGGTCATGCAAAATCCTTATTCCGCTTTTATCGATTGCAACAGGATATACATCTAAACTATGATCTTGACCTCTTATCTTTTCTACAGTCAAGACTCTCTCAAAATAACTACCCTTCCTTACCCTGCTCAAAATTATAAGACCTTCAAATACAAAATCCATCATTTCGTATTCTAACCTGTCTAGATCTGTTATCCTTCTTTCAGATATTGTCATAAAGGTAACTCCAGCACGTTTCATCTTTTGCATAAATAACAATACTTCTCTTCGGAATTCCATGCTGCTGTTATTATGTTTCGGATATAAATATTCAAAAAATATTATGGAGTCAAGAGCCACTCTCTTGATATTTTTTTTCTTTATCAAATCTAACATACCTTTAATTGATGAAATGCCTCCTTTAAGCATAGTAAGCGGTTTTTCAACAAGAAAAATTTTGCCTTTTTTTTCCATATCTTTAAAATTCATACCAAAGTTCTTTCCATAGTTCCTCAAGTCAGAAAGGTTTTCTTCTGTCGCAATAAGAATCCCATTTTCATTGTATTTTTTTGCTCCGTAATAAATAAATTGCAAGGCCATTATTGTCTTTCCAGTTCCTGGAGCTCCGGTAACCAGGATAGTAGAATTCCTTCGTAATCCGCCTTTAAGAATCTGATCTAGACCACTTATGCCGGTCTTAATTAATTCTATCATTAAATCACCCTTTTTTATAATTATAAAAATACTAGTATAAAAATCTTATGTTTACTAAACTTTTGCACTTAGTAATAAAAATATTTATAAATAATCATTTTATTCATATGTATATGCAAGAAAAAAATGAAATAACTGCATGACTTATTCTTTTTGTTAGTTATAACTCTAAACATAGTGGTTAAAATGCAAATAACTGAAAAACAAAAGTATCAATTGAAGAAGTTCATCAAAGAACTAGAGAAGCATAGAGGTAGGCATACAGAGCTTGTTTCAGTTTACATCCCAAAAGATTATGATATTATTAAAATTATCAACCATCTGGAGCAGGAAAAGGGTACTGCTACTAATATTAAATCTACTGCAACAAGAAAAAATGTTATTGATGCTTTGGAAAGGATGACACAGCATTTACGCTTATATAAGAGAACTCCAGAAAATGGTTTAGCGGTTTTTTCTGGAAATGTTGCAAAAAGAGAGGGCCAACAGGATTTCCAGGTTTGGAGTATAGAACCCCCTTTACCGTTAAACACTAGGATATACAGGTGTGATAAAGAATTTGTTCTTGAGTTATTAAGAGATATGCTCCAGATTAAGGAAGTCTATGGCCTTGTTATTGTGGATAGGAGGGATGCGAATATAGCTTATCTTAAGGGTAAAACAATAATTCCTTTGTTAAAGACACATTCTGAAGTGCCTGGAAAAACAAGAGCTGGCGGTCAATGTCATGTTTTCGGTACTTTAGTCCAATTTACATCTGGCTCCATTCTTAAGATTGAAAATTGTCATAATCCGCACATTGTTAAAAGTATGATTATGAATAATTTATCAATTAAGGATTCAGCGATAACGGATAAATGGACCACTGAAAAACAAGAAGTGTATAAGATAATAACAAAAAACCCCAGAGTAGTTGTCGAATCTTCAAAGGATCATTTATTTTTTATAGCAACTAATGAAGGAGTTATTGAAAAACCTGCAGATAAGTTAAAAGGAGGAGATTATTTGATCATGCCTGAAAAAATGGAGATTAAAGGCAAAGTTCAAAATTTGAACCCTTTGAAATATTATAACTCATTCAAAATAAATGAACAAGGAAAAATATTGTTTAAACAAAAAAGATTAAAGAAAAAATTACACCAAAGACAGCTCGCTAAAAAATTAGGAATAACTCAAACAGCTGTATCTGTAATAGAATTAGGGAAAAGAAACGTAAACAGGGGGTTATTAAAAAAATTATGTAATTTTTTTAGTATAAAATTCGAAGAATTTTTGGATGACTATTGTAATCCATATTTATATAGAAATGTTGAGTTACCAGGTAAAATCGATGAAAATTTTGCACAATTTTTAGGTTACTATATAGGCGATGGATCTATAGAAAATGGCAGGATAACGTTTTTTAAGCAAAATACAGAAGTTGTTTTAGATTATAAAAAGAAATTTGACGATTTTTTTAAGATAAATTCCAGTTATAAATTTAGGGAAAATAAGAATTACTATCAATTAAGATTTACTAGCAGGCCCCTAGTTAGGCTAATTAAAGAAGAATTCCCTGAAATAAAGAAAGCTAAAAATTCAGAAATTCCTAAAAAAATACTAGAATCACCTAATGGGGTTGTGGCTTCTTTCCTCAAAGGAATTTATGATGCAGAAGGATACGTTGCTAAAGCAAGGGGAGTTGCTATTGGGATAAATAATAAACTACTGGCTCAACAGATTCAACTTTTATTGCTTAGATTTTCCATCATTAGTTCGCTTCATGAATATGATAATAGAGCAAATAGATACAGTAATAATCCAAGATATACAGTCGATACTACGGAAGGAAAATCACTTGAATTATTTAGAAATCGTATAAATTTTACTTCTAAAGAAAAAAGTAATAAGCTAGTTTCCTTAATCAACAAAAAATCAATTACAAGTTATGTAAGACAGATAATAATTCCTGGATCAAAAATCAGGTCGATAATAGAAAAAGCAGGCAATAATCTTGAATTGTTTCCCAAAGTTAATAGTTTCTTTAGAAATGAGAGGATGATGAGTAAAGATGTGTTTAAGAACTCCATATTAGCTTATATCAAAGATAAAAAGTTGTATTCAGAATTAAAAAAAATCTATGATTATCCAATTTTGCCAGTTAAAATAAGTAAAATCGAAGTAAGCAAAAAACCAACTAAGATGGTAGATATTTCAGTAAAAGGTCAGAACTTCATAGCAAATGGTATATTTGTACATAATTCAGCTGCCAGATTTGAAAGAATAAGGGAAGGAGCTAAAAAAGATCATTTTAAGAAAGTTGCAGAGTATATGAAAGAGCAGTTTTTAAAAAATAAAAATTTAAAAGGTATAATTGTAGGGGGTCCAGGTCCAACAAAATATGATTTTATAGATTCTGGCCAAATAACAACGGAAGTTAAAAAGAAAATCATAGCGATAAAAGACTTAAGTTACACCGGAGATTTTGGTCTAAATGAATTAGTGGAAAAAAGCCAAGATGTATTGGCAAAAGAAGGAATTATCGCAGAGAAAAAACTTGTTGATAGGTTTTTGGAACTATTGTCAACAAAACCAGGGATGGTGTCTTATGGTGTTGAGGAAGTAATGAAAAATTTGAAATTAGGAGCGGTTGATACTTTATTGTTGTCAGAGAAACTTGATGACAAAAAATTAGAAGAATTTGAAAATGAAGCTAAGAAAGTTGGTACGGATGTTAATATTATTTCTACTGAAACACCAGAAGGAATTCAGGTGAGAGATATGGGAAAGGTTGTTGGTATATTAAGGTATGAGGTTAGTTCTTAGATACAATAATTTAAAAAACAATAAAAAAATTCAATTTTAAAAATAATAATTAAAAAATATAAAATAATGAATATTAAAAAATGAAATTAGTTGAGCAAGCATTTAATGATTTATTTCCGAATAAAAATTTTGAGGATTATGATCTGAAAATAAAATATACAGACAAGTTTAAGCCTTATAATGCTAATGTAAGGTACACTAGAAATTCCTTGCAGTTTAATCTAAGCAAGAGATGGAGAAAAGTAAGCAAGGAAATTCAAATTGGGCTTATACAGGGGCTAATGCTTAGGATTTTCAAAGATAAAAAGAGTACAACAAACATTGATTTGTACAATAGTTTTATGAGAAATTTGCATGTAAGCATTCCAAAAACATCTACAGATCCAGTATTAGAACAATCTTTTAATAAAATTAATGATAAGTATTTTTTTGGTTTAATTGAGAAACCAAATTTAAAGTGGCATGATTCTATAAGAAGACTAGGTTCTTATGAGTATGGCAGTGACGCAATATCTATGAGTAAGGTTCTTGAAAATGATGAAAATTTACTGGATTATGTAATGTATCATGAGATATTGCATAAAAAGCATAAATTCCATAGCAAAAATGGAAGAACCCATCATCATACTAGAGAATTTAAAGAAATGGAAAGAAAATTTGAGAATAATGAGGAAATGGAAGAAAGGATTAAGAAATTAGTGAGGCAGAGGAGTAGGAAAAGGGTTGTTTGGTTTTGATGCAAACCAGCGGAAAACAAAGTTTTCGAGGTATTTGAAAATCAGTGAGATGCGAGTGAGCTCGCGAACTCGCTCACAATTCACAATTTTCAAAACCTTTAAATATAACCATTTTATTCAAATTTGCATGAGGGTGGTTAAATGAGTTCAAGGCTTCTTCCTTTGGCAGCAATGGAAAAAATACTCAAGCAGTGCGGGGCTGATAGAGTGTCAGACAAAGCAAAAGTAGCTTTGAAGAATACTATGGAAGATCTTGCAGATGAAATAGCTACAAAAGCTGTTAATCTTGCAAAGCACGCTGGCCGTGTTACGGTAAAAGCTAGTGATGTTAAGCTTGCGGCAAAAAGCTAAATATAAAAATTTATAAATCTTAATCTTTATCTTCTGTTAATTAATTAAAAATTGATGGCATTATGGCGACAAAAATACAAAGCGTAGGCAGTTTGCAAAAAGGCAGCTATGTTATTTTGGACGGTGCTGCTTGCAGAGTTGTTGATATGCAAGTGTCCAGGCCAGGAAAGCACGGTCATGCTAAAGTAAGGCTGACAGCAGTTGGCCTTGTTGATGAGAAAAAAAGAATTGTAGTCATGCCTGGACATGATAATGTTGATGTTCCTATAATTGAGAAAAAGTCAGCACAAGTGTTATCCATTCAAAATGATGCAGCGAATGTAATGGACTCTGAAAGTTATGAAACATTTGACTTAAAGATTCCGGAAGAGCTTAAGGGCCAGGTTGTGGAAGGTGCAAATGTTACGTATTGGGTAATATTAGAAGACAAAGTGATGAAACAAGTAAAGAGTTAAACAACCTTAAAATTAATTAGTGCATATTTAAACAATAATAATAAAAATTCATTTTTTAAATAGTTTAAATTAATAAAATACAAAAAATAAATAATTGATGACAAAATGGTCAAATTCCCAGAAGGGCAAGCAAGAAAGTATAGAAATGTATTTATTTGTAAGAAATGCAGCACTAAAATAAGGGCCCAGAGCATGAAAATAACACAGGGTAAGGTTAAGTGCAGAAGGTGCCATGGCAAAAAGTTTAGGTCAGTTAGAAAAAAATGAGCTTTATCTTAGCTATAACACAATATAAATTTACCATCTTATTTTATTCTTTGATTTTTTTGATCATTTATCTTAATAGAAAGAAGTTTGATGTTCATGGAAAGTTCATATATCTTTACCGAACAAAGATTGGCATAAACTTAATGAATTTAGTAGCCAAAAAAGCAGGAAGACTAGTTAAATTTCTTGGGTATGTTGGAGTTGTAATCGGATTTATTGGAATGATTTTTACATTTATTTTGATATTGTTTTTGACATATAAACTACTTCTAAATGAGCCTGGAGCAGGAGGTGCAAGCCCAGTTATTCCTGGTTTGCCTATTGCGGGCACTGGCTTAGTGTTTCCATTAATAACAGGATGGATAGTTTTATTCATAATAATTGTAGTTCATGAATTTTCACATGGTATTGTGGCAAGTGCGTACAAAGTCAAGATTAAAAATTCTGGCATGGCTTTCTTTGGTCCAATACTTGGAGCTTTTGTTGAGCCTGATGAAAAAAGCTTGGCAAAGCAGAAAGATTGGATACAACATTCAGTATTCGCAGCTGGAGCATTTTCAAATTTTTTGACAGTAATAGTTGTTTTACTGATAGCATCAATAATTCTAAACCCATTTATAAACATATTAACTGATTCAACAGGGGTTATTGTTTATTCCCAACCAGGATTGCCTGCGGAAAAAGCAGGTATTGCAAATAATACCGTAATTACCGGAATTTATGGAGGAAAAGTTGATACAATTAAAGATTTTAGGAATGCAATGAGAGATATAGGTCCAAACAGAAATATTAGATTAAAATCCGATGATAAAATCTATAGTGTTACAACAATAGAAAGCCCAGATGACCCATCCCAAGGCTACTTAGGGGTTTTGATTATAGAAGAGAGATCTGAATTAAGATATGACAATGTTGTAAATCAAGCTTTGCTTAATATTCTTAAATGGTTTAGGCAGCTGTTTGGATGGTTAGCATTTTTAAGCCTTAATATAGGGTTAATTAATTTATTGCCAATATTTATCACAGATGGCGCAAGGATGTTGAAGGTATTTTTTGAAAGGATAATACCAAATAAGGACAAAAGTACATCTGTTTGGTTACTTATTAATTGGATTTCAGTATTTTCCCTCTTAATATTGGTATTTTTGCCATTCTTTAGATGGTTAAACACAATTTTGGTAAGCATTTTAATATAGATTATTATTTTCTAAATTAGTTATTATAGAAATTCTTATCTAAAATAAAAAATATAATTAAAAACAATTAATGTAGGATAATAAAATAACAATATTTATAAAAAATAAATTATTAAAAAATAATATGGCGGATATATGGGCGAATGTTCTAAGCGGATTTAAGGAAATATTCTCGGCACCATTAAGGGATCTTTCTATTTTATGGCTTCTGATTCCTATAATTTTATTTTGGCTTGTTCTAGAAGTTTATTTTGGCAGGTATAAGGAAGAAAAACTAGGGTGGAATTCCGCTTTAGGATATGGATTGAGTATGTTTTGGATTGTTATAATTAGCTTTAAAACAATGTTTGAAAATAATTTTGAATTATTCAGCATAGACAAGCTTTTATTTGTAATATTTATTGCTGTATATTCTGGTTTTATTATTTTTATTTCCTTTACTCACAGATTAAAAGAAAAAATCTTTTTTTTATTTACTTCACCAACACTTGTTTATTTTCTTTTTGGGATAGCACTTTTATGGGTAAATGGCCTTATTAATATAACTCTTTGGGTAATCGTTGATTTGGTTATATTTTACATAATAATCTTGATTTTTGAATTAATTTTGAAGAAAGTTATTCCATCTGCTCCAGAAAGTGATAGGATGTCAGGTAAAGATTCAGATTTATCTATGCCTAAGATATGATCTTGTAATTATTTATTTTTGTCAAAATATTCCTTAACTTTTTCATTACTGGTCGGTTTTGCAGCGTCTCCTAAGCAATAATATATTTTTTCTGCTTCTGGGCCCCAGGAATAATCTCCTTTTTCTTTTTCAACTTTGCTGACCTTGAATTCGTGCAATGCAGCACCCTTTTTCAAGTGATAGTAAATGCTGCGCATGGTAACTTTTGGAAATATTGCAATATAGGCTTTATAGATCTCATAGCCATAACCCTGTTTCATAAAATAAAGTATTTCTATTATATTCTGCCTTATTTCAGATTTTACAGGACGACCTTTTGCCATAGATAGTTTTGTATAATAAATAGTATTTATAGTTTTCTATATGGAAAATAAGTATTTGTACGTTGTTAGGAGATGAAAGTTCGTCTAATTTCCCATTAGACGCCCTTTTTGAGTTCCCTTTGCATATCTTTGATATTAAGCTTATCGATGATTTTCTTTCTTCCCATACAAAGCTCAGAAAGATAACGTAAAATTATTCTAATTTTCCTAAAAAAATTCCGCCAACAACAATGGATTCGAATACGGTCATTTGCTCTCAAGCTCGCAAATGCCCTATTCCGAAAGGAAATTTCAGAACTTCGTAACTGAAATTTCCTCTCCAGTCAATTCTCATCCTTGTTGGCGGAATTTCTTAAATCTTCTGATAAGCTACGGGTTTAATAACGTGTTTTTTGAGAAGTCTATTGTAAGGGTCGGCAAGAAATTATCTAGTTGATTAGACAAGAAAAAATTACAATCGTAGCGTTTTAGGTGGTTTTAGTGGCATTCTCCCATCTTTACCACCATACATGTGAGGATTTAACTGTTGATGTACAGAAGCTACTGGACCATTAGGATCTACTGGTGGTGGTGTAGGTTCAAAACATCTTTCAGGTCCATAAATTATTCTAACACCCCCTTTTGATACTTCTTCATTTATATCTATGTAGTATTCACTTCTTGTTTTTGGTACTAAAAAATGTAATATTGCATTTCCTCTTGCAGTAGAATAATCTCTAGGTATTTCAACTTCCATAATATCAGTAAGTTTTCCATCATATACGTCCCTAATTATCAAGGAACTTCCATATTGAACAAATTCATCACGTATTAACCCATCACAATAATCTTCTAGTATTGGGGCTGGTGTTCCTCCTCTACCACATGCACCTAGTAAAACTTCTGCAGTTAAACTTCCTGCTACTAAAAGATTTCTAAGATTGAGATAATCAGTGAGTTCAACCATGTAATTGAGAAATAAGCTGAATTTAATAAATATTTCTTACATAACTACTTTTTATATAACACTATCCGTTCTTTGCCGACCATATTACTCTACTCTACTCTCAAAAAACACTATTAAACCGAAAATTTATCTCCGCATCTTTCGTCTAATGTAGCCAAACATTAGACGCCTCCATACGCATTACAAATGCTATTCCGAGCTAACATTTTTCTTAACGTCATAAATTCTTTATTGACTAAAAAATGTACAGATATCCAGCATGCCTTGGGACTTTTGTTAAAACAAAAGCGGTAAATTTTCGGGAACTCAAAAATCAAATAATTTTTAAACTAAATAGATTTAATATTTACTATGTCAAAATTCAAGTATATATTGTTAGCAGTTGCGATTGCAATAGTTTTTGTTTTCTTTGTAGGTTTTGGTGTAGCTTCTTTTTATAAAACACCAAAATATGAAGATTTTTGCGGAGAAAGGGAGAAATTTATAGATGCAATAACAAAACAAAAATGTGATGAACTTGGTGGGAAATGGAATTCAAGAGAAGTTGCAAGACCTTTAGAGAGAATTGATACTAATCAGCTATTATGCACTAAGGTCTCAGAAAAAAATGATGCAGTTACTTTGAATTGTCAAACTCAAGAACAAATAGATAATCAAGGTTATTGTGATAGGGATTTCTTTTGTAGAGGAGAATTTGATGATGTCAGGGAAGTATATAACAGGAATGTTTTCATTGTAGCAACCGGAATTGGAATAATAGCTTTAATTGCGGGTTTTGCTTTAAAACTGGCAAGTGTAAGTTCTGGAATCATGGGCGGTGGAATTTTAACAATAATTTACGGAACAATAAGGTATTGGTCTGATTTGCCTGATTTTGGAAGGTTTATAATCCTAGGAATTACTTTAATAATTTTAATATGGATGGGCTACAAGAAGATATCGAAATAGCTTAAATTCTATTTTTTCTTTAACTTTTTTTCCATTTCTAATATCTTTAAAGTAGTTTTGATAACTGAATTGGGATTTAAAGAAATACTATCAATTCCGCATTTTACTAAAAATTGTGCAAATTCTGGAAATGTACTAGGTCCTTCGCCGCAAATTCCTATCTTCCTATTATTTTTCTTTGCTTTTTTAATTACTTCTTGTATTCTGTCCATTACTGCAGGGTTTCTTTCATCAAAAATTCTTGCAACGAGCTCAGAATCCCTATCTAATCCAAGGGTTAATTGCGTAAGGTCATTGCTTCCGATGCTAAACCCATCGAATATTTTGGCAAAATCATCAGCTAATATTACATTGGAAGGTATTTCACACATTACATAAATTTCCAAACCATTTTTTCCTTGTACAAGACCGTGTTTTTTCATCTCATTAATGACAAGCTTGCCCTCTTCAACAGTTCTGCAAAATGGAATCATGAGCTTTATGTTTGTAAGGCCCATCTCATCACGGGCCCTTTTCATGGCTTTGCATTCTAAACCAAAGGCTTCCCTATAGTTTCCAGCATAATACCTGGAAGCTCCGCGCCATCCCAACATTGGATTTTCTTCTTTCGGCTCAAATTCCTTGCCACCAATCAGGTTTGCATATTCATTGGTTTTAAAATCAGACATTCTTACAATTACATCTTTTGGGTAAAATGCAGCTGCAATCATGGCTACACCCTGAGCTAGCTTCTCAATAAAAAAATCAACCTTGTTTTTGTATGCGTAAGTTAACTGATTAATAATCTCTTTTGCCTTTTTGTCTTTTAATTTGTTATAGTGCAATAATGCTAACGGGTGTATTTTAATGTAAGAGCTTATTATGAATTCCTCCCTCGCTAAGCCAACACCATCATTTGGTATAAAAGAAAAATCAAAAGCTTGGTCGGGATTGCCAACGTTCATCATTATCTGAGTTTTTGGTTTTTTTAATTTTTTTAGGTTGATTCTTTTTATACTGAATTTTAGTTTTCCTTTGTAAACATTGCCAATTTCACCTTCTGCGCAGTTTATTGTAATATCTGCTCCTGTTTTTATTAGCTCTGTTCCATTTTCAGTTCCTACAATCGCTGAGATTCCCAATTCGCGAGCTATAATTGCTGCATGTGCTGTCCTGCCGCCTTTATTTGTAACAATTGCAGAAGCAATCTTCATTATTGGTTCCCAATCCGGATCTGTCTTTTCTGTTACAAGAACTTCGCCTTTTTTGAAATTGTGTATGTCTTTGGCATTTTTTATTATATGTGCTTTACCAGATGCAATTTTAGTTCCAACACTTAATCCAGTAACAATTACTTTTCCTTTTTCTTTTAGAGAATATTCTTCCAGTATATTTACATCCTTCTGGCTTTGCACTGTTTCTGGTCTAGCTTGTACTATGAAAAGTTGCTTTGTTTTTCCATCTTTAGCCCATTCAATGTCCATTGGTTTAAATTTACGAGCTTTTTTTGAGTAGTGGTCTTCAATAATGCAAGCCCATTTTGCAAGTTTTAGAATTTCATCATCATTTAACACGAATTTAAACCGGTCATCATATTTAACAGGAATATTTTGTGTTGTATGCTTTGATCCCCATTCGGAGTAGATCATCTTGATTTTTTTTGAGCCAAGTTTTTTGCTAATTATGGGTTTGAAGCCTTTCTTTAGTGTTGGCTTAAAAACATAGAACTGGTCTGGGTTTACTGTTCCAAGAACCACATTTTCACCTAAGCCGTAAGATCCATTTATTAAAACTGCATTTCTAAATCCAGTTTCTGTATCTATGGAAAACATTACACCAGAGTTTGCTAAATCACTTCTAACCATCTTTTGAATTCCAATAGACAGATAAACCTTGAAATGATTAAATCCCTTATCAACCCTGTAAGAGATTGCCCTGTTAGTGAATAAAGATGCAAAACATTTTTTGCAGGTTTCTAATACTGCCCTTTCCCCCCTGATGTTAAGGTAGGTTTCTTGCTGACCAGCAAAACTGGCATCTGGCAGATCTTCTGCAGTTGCAGAACTTCTTATAGCTACATCCGTGTTAGGACCATATTTTTTACATAATTCTTTGTAGGCTTTAGCTATATCATCTTTTAATTCTTGTGGAAATTCTGCCCCTAAAATTGTTTCCCTTACTTTTCTTCCTCTTTCAGCAAGGTTTTTCATATTACGCGTGTCTAGATCTGAAAGAATTTGCCTTATTTTCTTTTCAATTTTAGCCTTTTTTAATAAATATTTATAAGCGTAAGAGGTAACTGCAAAACCATTGGGGATATTAACTCCTTTTTTTGTCAAGTTTCTGTACATATCTCCTAAAGAAGCGTTTTTTCCTCCAACTAATGGAACATCATCTATTGTCAGGTCCTTAAACCACAGAATAAACTCTCTTTTTTTGTTCATTGAACTACCCCATTAAGAATAAAGAAATAGGTTATTTAAATGTTTTTGGTTTGTCTGAATGCAAGTGGTCTAAAGTGTTTTGTAAAAATCTAATATTAGTAACCTTGTCGTTTCCAGATCTAAACAACCATCGGTTACAGATAACCCATATTTCAATGTGGAAGGATCAAAACCGGTCAAGTCAGATTTGATACTTTGGCTACCTGCATTTATGTGGGACTCAAACATTATCCCTATAATTCCTTCATTGCCCTCCTTAATTTGTTTTGTAACATCTTCAAATGCAATTTCTTGTCTTTCATATTCTTTAACACCTTGGTCATTTAATGTATTGTCGTGACTGCAATCAATGACAACAATAGGTGGCAATCCTGCTTTTTCAAGTAAGGATTGAGCGTATCTTACATTTCCTTCATCATAATTAGTTGTTCCTCCGCCACCCCTTAGAATAACATGTGTATCCGAGTTACCTGTTGTTTTTACAATCGAGACCATTAAATGTTCATCCACACCTGGAAATGAATGGCTTCTTCTTGAAGTGAGAGCACCATTGACTGCAACGCTTATGTCTCCATGAGTATCGTTTTTAAACCCAACTGGCATAGATAATCCAGAAGCCAGATTACGATGTGGTTGAGAATATGCAGTTCTGGCACCTATGACTGCATACGAAATGAAATCACCATTAAATTGCGGTGTAATCGGGTCAAGATATTCAGTTGCGGCTGGCAATCCAAGTTCTGCAACATATGATAGAAGTTCCCTAGATAATCTAAATCCTTTATTAAGATCTCCAGTTTCGTTCATGTCTGGATCCATTATTAATCCTTGCCAACCAAGACTGGTTCTAGGTTTTTCAAAATACATCCTCTGGACAATTAATAACTTATCTGACACCACATCTGCTAATTCTTTGTTTCTACTAGCGTATTCCATTGCCGATTCTGGGTCATGTATTGAACATGGTCCAACAATAATTAATTTTCTAGGGTCATCACGATTAAGAATTCTTCCTATACCTTGTCTTCCAAGCCTAACTGTTTCTTTTGCTAGATCTGAGCTAGGAATATCCTGCTTAAGCTGATAAGGGCTGACTAAAGGATCGTACCTCATAATTCTTTGATCTGTTATGCCATTTCCATTATCCATTTTAAACCTCCCACAATATATTTTTTATTTATCATAATTTTTTGAATTAATTATCACTATTTTTTTTAAATTATAAGAACAAACCCTTGTTTTCATCCTTGGAGTAACGGTTTTTCGAACCAAACCAAAAAAAGAACTTATCAAGAGCAAATGAACTAATTAGAAGTAGAAGTAAAACCAAAAATTATTATTTGCTTTCATAGAATATAAGGAATATCATCTTGTTTATAAATTTTATTATTTTAAAGATATGATTTACTAAGAAAAGAACAGAAAGGAATATATACCGATAAAACTTCCCCTGCAAGAGTAATGTAAGTTTTTTCAAAATGTCAAATGAAAAATTATCAAAACAAGAACTAAATAGGTATTCAAGACATCTGGTCTTGCCGGAAGTAGGCATAGGAGGGCAGGAAAGAATAAAGCAAGGTAAAGTTTTGATTGTGGGTGCTGGTGGTCTTGGAAGTCCTGCTGCTTTGTATTTAGCGGCTGCAGGTATAGGTACCATAGGCATTGTTGATTTTGATGTTGTGGAAGAAAATAATTTACAAAGGCAAATAATCCATTCAACAAAAGAAATAAGTACATTAAAAGTTGATTCAGCAAAAAATTCTATTAATAATTTGAATCCTAATGTAAAAGTTGAAACATATAATGTAAAATTAAATTCTCAAAATGCGATGGAAATAATAAAAAAATATGATGTGGTTATAGATGCTAGTGATAATTTCCCTACCAGATATTTAGTTAACGATGCATGTGTTTTATTGAGTAAACCAAATATTTATGGCAGCATTTTTAGGTTTGAAGGCCATACCTCTGTTTTTAATTATGATGATGGTCCATGTTATAGATGTTTGTTCCCAAATCCACCACCAAGGGATGCTGTACCTAGCTGCACAGAAGGTGGTGTTTTAGGAGTTTTGCCAGGAGTTATAGGTACAATACAAGCTACTGAGGCACTTAAGATTATTATAGAAAAGGGAGATACATTGTCTGGCAGGTTTTTGGTTTATGACGCCTTGAGTATGAAATTTAAGGAGATTAAATTAAGTAAAAATAAAAATTGTCCAATTTGTGGAGAAAATCCAAGGATTAAAGAATTGGTAGATTATGAACAATTCTGCAATATGAAAGAAGAAGAAGAAAAGTCTTTGACAAAGGATGAAATTAGTGTACATCAATTTAAAAAAATGATAGATGACCACGAAGATTTTGTTTTAGTTGATGTTAGGGAAGAATATGAGTGGGATATTTGTAAGATAGAAGGAGCTAAATTGATTCCGTTAAGCCTAATAATTAATGGAGATATCGATATTCTAGAAAACATTGAAAGTGATAAAAAAATTATCTTGCATTGCCATACTGGCGCAAGAAGTGCTGAAGCATTGCAAATATTGAGGAATAAGGGTTTTAAAAATCTAAAGAACTTAGTAGGTGGA
The DNA here is from genome assembly GCA_022564635.1 of Nanobdellota archaeon. Taxonomy (GTDB): domain Archaea; phylum Nanobdellota; class Nanobdellia; order Woesearchaeales; family GW2011-AR4; genus JACPJP01. Next base: position 39,529 of record JADFLA010000006.1, read on the forward strand.
ATTGATGCTTGGTCTAATGAGATAGACCCCGAGGTTGTTGTTTATTAGAATTATTAATCATTATCTTCTTTTGATTCCAAAATGTCCGATATGTCGGATCCTGATGGTAATATCTTCATTAGTTCTGGAATGTATGGATTCATTTTTTCCCATTTTTTCCTCCAATCTTCTAGAGAATCCAAGCGTCTCTCATTAATCATTATCGAACCATCATCCGAACCATAAATATCAAGGTGTTGTCTTTCTTCTTCTGAAACAAAATCAGAAAGCCTGTATATCAAATGTCCAGTAATTTGACTTAGACCAACATCTTTCCACATAGCATCATAAAAAGGTAGTAATGCAAATGGAAATAGCTCTTTTACCTCATCTATTTTACCTTCTTTAAGCATTTGAGCCAGACTTTTTAGATAATCTAAATCTTCAGGCAAATTTCCATAAAAAGAGTCATGATCCGTCATTTATTGCACCTTTCATTAATTTATCATAAACAATATTTTAAACTTTATTAGAAAATAAAATTTTTTGATTTCCTAAAATACTTTATTACCGGTTCTTACCTAATGTTACTTCAATGATGGAAACTCTTATGTCCTTGCCTTCGTCGTTCTTGAATTCTTCGCTGTCTATTTTAATGTTTTTTACTTCTACTGAGCCTTCCAGAAATCTTTTACTTGAGACTTCTGCAACATCTACAGCCCTTGAAATGAACTTTCCGCGAGCTTTTATTACCACTTCATCTGCATTTTTTGTGGTAAACTGCATCACTACACCGGTCACATAGTTCATAAACGGCTTTCCACCAATAAAAATGTTGTTGTCATCCATATTACTAGCCTCCATGTTGTTTTATTGTAGTTATTAGTGTTAATTAATGTCAATAATGTCCCAACGCTTGTAAATTATGAAAATATTCTATTATATAAATATTTCTAAAAATTATATGATTGGAATTTATGTAATTTGTTTAAATCTTAATTTATAAACTAAATGCCTGAGATACCATGCTAATTTACCATCAAAATTAATATTTTTATAAGTAAAAATACCATGTTTGCTGCCCAAAACTATTAAAGTCCCTTTATGGGAATAATGAAAATCTTTTTCTTCTTTTCCATTTATTCTTCTTAAGATATTTTTTCCAATATTAATTCCTTCTAGAAATGCTGTTTGTGCAGTTGCAGCTAGTGGTTTGTTGTTTTCCATGAACAAATCAGCATCACCACCAACATAAACATCATCATAATCAGGAATTTTCAATTTACTAGTCACTTTAATTGTATTTCCTCTCTCAAATATCAATTTGGGATTAGTTTTTATTGTGTTTGCCTTTATGCCCGCAGTCCAAATTATAGTAGCAGCTTTAATTTTTTTGTTTATTGTTTAAAATCTAGTTAATGTTCTACTGTAAAATGGATGAAAAACAAAGTAATCAACCTTGGTATAGGCAGATTTATGATCCCTTTATTAGGGACATTAAAAACCCAAAAAATAGAAAATGGGTTATTTGTTGGAGTGTTGCTTTTTCATTTT
>JADFLA010000007.1:0-40027 GCA_022564635.1 Nanobdellota archaeon
TTTGTTTTTCCATGTTCCTGATATAATTATATTTGGTGTAAGCCTGTCAATTACGTTTTTTTCATCGATTCCATGGCCAATTATTTTTTTGCCTAGTTCTGTTGGCTCTGCATTTATTATCTTTATGATATTAATTTTAATAATTTTATTTCTTTTTTTCAAGTTTTCAAGTGATAGTTTGTCTAAATCTCTTAATTCAGAAGTGTTTATTGGAAATTTCTTTTTTAGAAATTCCTGTTCTGGATAAGGTTTGTCATGGATTTTTCTTCCAACATCTGTTATTGAAATTAGGGTTTTTCCGCTTTCTTTTTTTATCTCTATTGCTCCTTTTGATCTTAATATTCCAAGGCTTATACTAAATTCCTGTTTACTGTTGGTTCTTTTGGCTATAACATCTAAAGGTAATGAGTTGTGAATAATTTGCCCTAAAAAATTTATTTCGGGTAGGCCATTTGCCCTATACTTTAAACCATTTTCATCTAAATCTATTTGTTCCTGGAGTTTTTTATTTATTCTTATGATTTTTTTATTTTGAAGCCACTGCAAAGCTCGCATGACCTCTACTTTCTGAAGCTTAGTTTTTTCAGCTATTTTAGCAAATTGACTTGTTTCTTTTAATACCGGCAATACCTTCCTTTCATAACTATGTAAAGAATCTATTATTTTTTCTATTTCCATTTTAGATTTTAGTAATTATACGTATATTTTAAGCTTTTGGTATTATAGGGAAAAAAGATAAATTTTTATAAATCAAAAATACCTTGTTAATTATGAGGCATATATGTATTAATAGAATTATTGTGCTGCTTACGATTCTTTTGCTATTTTCTATTTATACATTTGCTGCCGGAGGTGGAGGTGGTGGAGGTAGTAGTTCTGGATTAGGATTTGCTGCTAGAGATTCTATATTTATACTTGTAAATCAAGATTATTCAGCAAAATTTTCTTTAAAAAATGGGACAAAGTATAAGCTTACCATAGAGGTTGAGGATGGTAATGCTACTGTAAATTTTGGTAATGTTGTAGTTGAATTGAAAAAAGGTGATAATTTTGTTGATTTAAATTCGAATGGTTTTGCTAATATAAACTTTAATCTTGTAAAAGTAAAAGGGATAAGGGCTGATGTTAGGATTATTAATGTAAAAGAACAAATTAAAGTTTCTACAGAAGATGTAATTATTATGGGACCTGAGATTGAGGAAGAGAAGGAAGAAGAGGATGAAATAAAATGTGCAGAATTAAAAACAATGAGAGAGAGGGTTTCATGCAGGCTTGATTTAGAAGGAGAGGAGCTGGAAGAAGAATTAGAGCTTTATTATCTGCCGGAAGAATGCAGAGCAGTGTATTTTACTCCAAGAAAACAATGCATAGAAAGGTATGAATCGGTGCAGGTGTGTTGGAAATTTCCAGTGGGCAATGAAAGAATTTTATGCGTAAAAAGGGTAATGAAACTAGGAACTTTACAAGAAGAAAAAAGAGCATGTAATGGACTTACAGGGAAGGAAAAAGCTTCGTGTGTAAGAGATTTAAGAAACAAAGTTTATAACTTGATAAAGTGGAGATTTTATGATTTGGAAGAAAGAGCAGAGGATTTCATGTTACGTGGATTAATTGATAAAAAAGATTCTGTAAATTTTATTGTAAAAGTGGAAGAAAACAAGATAAAGTTTAATGAAGCTCGTACAAAAGAAGAAAGAAAGAATATTATCTTAGATGTGAGGATTGCTTGGAATGAGCTTGTGAAACAAATCGAGAAAAAAATTAGAGGTTGAAATGAAACTTAAATTAATTTTTATGATTTTTTTTGTATTTATTTTAGGTTGTCAGCAGTATGATGAAGGGGTTTCAGAAGAAGAAACTTCTATTGAAATTATTAGCGAAGAGACAATTATTGAAGAAGTTGATGGAGAATTTGATGATGGTTTAGATGAGGCTTTGAGGGAATTGGATGAGGTAGAGAATATTTAATTATTTTTTCTTTAGTCCCTTTTGTAATTTATCCCAATCATCCAGAAATTGCTTTATTCCCTTGTCTGTTAATTTATGTTTAAATAATTGCTCATACACCTTAAATGGCATAGATGCTATATCTGCACCTAAAAGGGCTGCATCTCTTACATGAGTTGGGCTTCGTATGCTTGCAACTAGTATCTTAGATTTAAATCCATAATTATCATATATTTTTCTTATTTCTTCTATAAGATGCATTCCTGATTCTCCTATGTCATCCAATCTTCCGACAAATGGGCTTATGATGTAAGTACCTGCTTTTGCTGCAAGTAAAGCTTGATTTGCAGAGAAACATAGTGTTGTATTGATTCTTATACCAATTTTAGTCATAATTCTGCAGGCTTTCATGCCTTCCGGAGTCATCGGAACTTTTATTACAATGTTTTTATGTATTTTTGCGAATTTCTTACCTTCTTTGACCATTCCTTCTGCTTCCAAAGAAACAGTTTCTGCACTTATTGGGCCATTTACAATTTTTGTTATTTCTTTTAGTGTCTGGACGTAATCACGGCCTTCTTTCATGATTAAGGTTGGGTTGGTTGTGCAACCATCCAAAATTCCCGTCTCTGCAGCTTTCTTAAGTTCTTGAGTGTTCGCCGTGTCTAAAAAAATCTTCATTTTAACACCATCAATATTCCATCATTATTTGTTATTTTTTTATTTTTAATTATATATTTTAACTATTGCAATTATTATTTAATTGATTTTGTTGTTTTTATTTTTTATTCTTAATAACTGCTTTTACTTTATTAACAATATGTTTAGCGCTTAATCCATATTTATCGTAAAGCTCTGCATATTTTCCTGATTCTCCATATCTGTCTTCAACACCAATCCTTTTCATTATACAAGGATAATTTTCTGACAAAACTTCTGCAACAGCACTACCTAAACCACCGATTATATTGTGATCTTCTGCCGTTATTACGCAATTTGTTTTTTTTGCTAAATCTATTATTAATTTTTTGTCAATTGGTTTAATAGTATGAATGTTAACAACATAGATATTTATATTATTCTTTTTGAGTATTTCTGCAGCTTTTAAAGATTCATGAACCATTGTTCCTGTTGCAAAAATAACAGCATGTTTTCCTTTTTTTAGTACTTCGCCTTTACCAATTTTAAATTTATAATTATTATTATGGATAATTGGTAATGGATTTCTCAATGTTCTCATGTAAGAGGGCCCTTTATAGTCAAGCAAAGCAAGAACTGCTTTTTCAGCTTCTATTGCATCAGCAGGTTGTATAACAACCATATTAGGTAGTGTTCTATAAATAGATATGTCTTCTATTGCCTGTGCACTTTTGCCATCTTCTCCTGTGAATAGACCAGCGTGGCTACCAGTTATTTTTACATTTATTTTGTTTCTAGAAATAATGTTTCTTGTTAATTCGAAAGCGCGCTGACCAAAAATAGCAAAACTGCTTGCATATGGTATTTTTCCAGATAAAGCAAGACCAGCTGCTGTACCTATCATGTCCTGCTCTGCAATACCCATACTAAAAAATCTGTCAGGAAATTCTTTTTTAAACCAGTCACTTCTTGTGCTGTCACTTAAATCAGCATCTAAAGCAACAACATTTTTATTTTTTTTACCTGCAGCTATTAGTCCTTTTCCATAACCATCTCTTGTTGCTACTTTTCCTTTTTCTTCTTTTACAATTCCAGCCATTTTAATCAAACTTTATTTTATTTAATTCGTCCATAGCCTGTTTAAATTCCTCATCATTAGGAGCTTTTCCATGGAATTTATGGTTTAATTCCATAAAAGAAACTCCTTTGCCTTTTATTGTATTTGCTATGATCATTGTTGGCTTTCCTTTTAGTTTGTCTGCTTTATCTAGAGCATTAACAATTTGCCCCATATCATGACCATTTATTTCAATAACGTGAAACCCAAAAGATTTCCATTTTTCAACTGCATTGCCTATATCCATTACTTCTTTTATTGTTCCAGTTTGCTGTACCTGATTTTTATCCAATATGTAAACTAAGTTATCTAGCTTATAAAATGCTGCTGACATTGAGGCTTCCCAGACAACACCTTCTTGGCTTTCTCCATCTCCAATCATAACATAAACTTTGTAATTTTTTTTATCTAATTTGCAAGCAAGAGCCATTCCATTAGCTACAGGGACTCCTTGTCCTAATGAACCTCCAGCATGATCTACTCCAGGGATATTAAGTTCTGGATGTCCCTGTAGCAAGCCGTTTAATTTTCTATAACTTTTCAATTCTTTTTTATTATAGAATCCTTTCATTGCTAAAATTGCATAATAACCTGGAGATGCATGGCCTTTGCTTAAAACAAACCTGTCTCTATCTTTCCAATGTGGTTTTTTTGGATTTATCCTTAATTTATAGAAATACAAAGCTGCTAATATGTCTGCTTCTGATAAGGAACCTCCTGGATGACCAGATTGTGCGCGATGAATCATTATTAAGGATTCTTTTCTTATTTCATTTGCTATTTTTTTAAATTCTTTTATTTTTTCTTTGTTCATTGTTATATTTATGCTTTTTATTTAAGATTTATATTGAAATGTTAGAGCTAGGAAGAAAGAGATTATATAAGTTTTTTGTTTAATGTTTGATATTAAAAAATAAAAGAAAATATTAATGCCTTTTGAGAACTTCATTAGCCGGTTTCATATTTTTCCATGCTGCACTAAATAATTTTTCTAGTGCACCTGAAAAGAATGGACTATTAACCCAGATTCCTACATCGTAAGTTGGATGGACGGTGTTATCATCCATTATCATGAAGATAACTTCTTTTCCATCGACAATTACAAACCTGGCTTTATCATCGGTGTTTCTTACTTCTGAAACTCCGGATATATCTTTTACTGCTGCTGCAGTTTCTTTTGTCAATGGTGCTGCAATCCTTATTTTTACACCGCGTTTCTTAAGTTTTTCAAATGTTGGCTTAAAGCCTTCTATCTTTCTCATAAATCCTTGGGTGGTTGTCATTATTGAAACGGATTCCTCTGCATTCCTTATTGTAAGCTCGAGGTGATTGTATAGGTTATGTCTTCCTTTCAATGATCCAGATAAATCGGCTGGTTCTACTAACTCGATGCCTTGCGTGTGTAATGTGTTTAATTCATCTACAACTTCTGTTTTCTTAAGGTCTTCAAGTTTTTTTATTTGCTCTTTTGCATAATCATTCACATTTTTCTTAACCCTTTCCAAGACTTCTTTTGGAGGTACAGCAAGGTACTTTATGGGTTTTCCTAGCTTCATAATCACAAAACCTTTTTTTTCTAGGCTTTCTAAAACATCATAGCTTCTGCTTCTTGGTACATCGGCTATATCAGATAATTCACCAGCAGTTGAGACTCCTCTGCTTAATAGAGCTGTCCAGATTTTTACTTCATATAGATTTAAAGAGAAATATCTTCTCAGTTTGCTCAGAAATTCTTCTTTTACTATCATTAAAACCTACCCCCCTTTTTTTATTAAAAGGGGACAAATGAATTGATACTACTATTAATATGTTACGTTTTTTTACCCCACTACAGTACTTTCATTTGTAATTAGGGTCATTCTATTTTAACTTTAAAGTTATAAAATCTTAAACAGAACTCATATATAAAGTTTTTGAAACTTTTTTGGTTTTCCTTTATTTTTGTTTAAATATTTGTTATTTTTTTGTCAATAATTCAACTTAAATCTTAAAATAGCTGCAATTCCTCCTAGGCCATCTAATTTTTTGCCTGCTTCATGCTCTGAACTTATTATCAATATATCCCCTTTTGTGCTATCTACTGTTTTCATTGTTTCTTCTATTTCCTCGTATTTATCTTCGGTTCTTCTTTTCTGTATATAACTGTCTGTAATTAATAATGTTTTTACAGCGCCTGCTGTAGCAACATTTTTTGTTTCTTTTAGACCGTAAGATGCTAGATTGTTTTTTGATATTTCTTCAAATAGTTCTTCAACATATCTAAATTCTTTAGCTATTCTATCCTGCTTTAATGCGTGCTCTGTCTCTGGCCTTTTTAGGACTTCATTGAAAGCATTTTCTCCAGCAGAAGAGCATGTAGCTAAAATTATTTTACTTTTAAGATTTTGATCTGCAATTTCCTTCATTAATTCTTCTTTCCAAAAAGCAGGACTTGCGATTATGATTTTATTTAAATTGTATCTTTTGTCGTATTCTTCCAGTTGTCTTAAAATTTCTTTGTAAAAATTAGTCTCTACTTGCTTTATATCTGCTTTTTTTGCAACAGTTCCTTTAATGTTTGTAAGCAGTTGGTAGCCATATTTTTTCATTAATGCAAAATAAGCCTCTTCGCGATCATGCACACAGATTAATATTTTAGCTTGGGGTGCTTTACTTGCTTCTTTTAATTTATCAATCTGGAATTTTAACCATTTCTGCTTTATTATTGTAATTATTGAGTTTTCTTCGATATTAAATGTATGGTATGATCCTAGAGGAACGTCTTCAGGACCTTCTTTTACTAAGCCAGAAATTCTTAATATGTTTGAGGTTTTGCTAAATTCAAGTTTCTCAACTTGTATAAGCAGAAAAACTGATTTTTTTGTTATTTTTTGCTTTCTTTGCGTTTCTTGACCGATTTTTATCTTTCTGAGAGTTTTTCCTTTAATAAGATCATTTTTTTCTATTATATGGTTTAAGTACCACAAATCATCTAAGTTCTCAATTTTTATTTTTACAATGCCTTTTTTAAGATCTGAGTGTATTAGTTTCATTTTTTATTTTTAAACATGTTTTAATCATTCCGACTTCGGTAAAATTGATTTTTTGTTAAATTTAAATTTCAATCCGGCTTCGCCCGACTTGCGAAAGCTCGCTTTCGCTCGCTTTTCGGGGCTCAGCCAAATATTACTGCTCGGCGTTGCTTCTTTGCCATAGCGCAACGCCTCGCCTATTGATTACAATAAAAAATTACTCCATAAAGCTAAAGTACAAGCTTTAATCGTATGTGATTAGCACAAATGAGCTTTTAGCTCAGTAAACGAATTTAATCCTCTTTGTTTCCATGTTGCTATACAGGTGTTTATTCTTTCCATTATGGTTGTCCCTTTCTCATTCCTTAGGGTTCCTATTATTTTTCTTTGAACAATAAGCTCTCTTAACGCTCTTTCTGCTCTGTTATTTGTAGGTTCCACCTCTTTGTTATCTACAAAGGTAAACCAGTGCTCTATTCCATTCTTTACCGTAACAGAAAACTTTCTTAGCTCTTTATAGCAATCTGCATAATCTGTCCATTGCTTCATCTCAAGAATAAGCTTATCTTTGGAAGGTGGCTTTTTACTCTTAGCTTTCTCGTATAGCTTCTTCAACCCTTGATAAAGATGTTTAGCTGAATCAAATTGCTCAGCTAAATACCTAGCTTCCCTTAGCAGATGAGCCCAGCATCTTTGCATATTATCTGTGTAAGAGGAGTAGCTTGTCCATCCGTCACAACCAATAACGCCTTTGTAATTCTCGCCTAAGACTTCTTCAATAACTCCTTTGCCTCTGCCTTTTCTTATTAGGTATAGGGTAGCTTTCTTAGTTGTAAAGACCCATAGATGAAAGTTGAGACCATCTACTCTCATTCCAGTCTCGTCAATATTGATTGATTCAGACCTTCTCAAAAATGCTTGAATTTTATTGTATTCTGCCGCAAGTTTATCACTTACCCTTCTTGTAATATCAAACACAGTAGCAGAACTCATATTAAGATTAAATTGTCTCTTTAAGGAAGAGCATACTTTCCTAAGAGGAAGCCTATCTTCAAACTTAAGCAAGGTGGTATGAGCTAAAGTATTTGCTCCGAATCTGCTAGTATCCGGAATAGGAGCTTGAGCAACTACCTCATTACCGCAATGACTGCATAGGTAATGGTTGATCCTATACTCTGTAACTTCAATAGGTTGTGGTTCCGGTATTTCTTCAATAATCTTAGTAGTTGTCTTAAATGGATTGCTTAGCTTACTCTTGCAATTAGGACATTTATCTTCTATGACCTCCAGAGTCATAGTGGGATTTGGATTGCTCCTTGTTGTTCCTTCATGGCCTTCTTTTTGTCCTGGCTTTTTCTTATCTTCATTAAGTATCCTTGGAGGAAATCTTATTTTGCTAGAAGGCGTATTAGCATTTTCATATGCTATAAGCTTTTTCTCAAGTTCTTCTACACGCTTAGAAAGCTTATCAAATTCCGGTTTACAGTCTTCACATACCATGAGATAATAGTTGAAGAACTACTATTTCCTTTTTTCGCTAATCACATACCTTTAATCAAAACATTTATATATTAAACTATTCATTTTTTACACAAAAGTAGATATAGATATAAAAGGTGATTATATTTGAGAAAGGCTCAAGGAGGTGTTAATGCGGCGATTTTGGTAGCGGTTATAGCTGGATTGATTATTTTATATATACTATTTCTTCCAGAAGCTGAGAGAGAAGCCATACTTGAGGAAAGGGATGTGGAAAAAACATCTAAGAAGGATAAAGAAGATGTTTTGCTGAGAGAATTCCCGGGAAGGCTTGATATTGTTGAGGGAGTAATAGATAAAACAATTCCGAATATATTTCTATTTGAGAGAACAGATGCTAAAGAGCTTGAGAGGATAAATCCCATTATAGTTAGAAATGGTTTGTTTGATAAGAAGGACAGGACAGTAAGCTTTAGCATTGATGATTTGGAAAATACTGATAATGTTATATTATCCTTTAAGGCTAAAAGGCATGAAGGAATTTTAACAATTAAGCTGAATAATGAAATTGTATATGAGAATGATATTTCTGGAGAGACAATTGCTCCTGTAAGATTGAACAAAAATTTGCTTTTTAATGATAATACTTTTCAGTTTAGTGTTTCTTCTGTTGGTTTTAAATTTTGGAAAACAAATGAGTATAGGCTAGAGGATATAAAAGTAATAGGAGATATAACTGATAGAAGCAAACAAGAGAGCAGGAATATTTTCACATTAACATCTAGAGAACTATTTAATATCGAAGAATCTAATTTAAAATTTGTTCCATATTGTCGTAGTGTTTCTGATGTGGGGATATTAGATGTTGAGATTAATAGAAGAAATATATTTTCAGCTGTTCCTGTTTGTGAAGATCCTACTAAAGTTCCAATACCCTTAGGAATTTTAAATTCTGGAGAAAACAAAATAATTTTTAAGACTAATAAAGGAAGTTATAGTGTAGAACAGATTAAGGTAGAATTTTCGGAAAGGGATGTGAGAACAAATGTGTATTTCTTTGAAGTAAACCAAAGTGTGATAGATGATATAGAAGATAGAGATGTAAATGTTGTTTTGACAATAGAATTTGTTGATGACAAAAGAAATAAAAGGGCTGATTTGAATATTAACGATAGATTATCATCTATAGATGAGGAAGGAAGATTTTTTACATTAACACTTAATGACGATGATGATCCTGATTTCATAGAAGAAGGAAATAATTTTATTAAATTAGAGCCAAGAACAAGGCTTGATATTGTTGAGATTAAGGTAGAAATACAAGATAGATAAATAAAGAGGTGGTTTGGGAAGAATTCTGTCTATAGTTTTACGGGCACAAAAAAAGATAAATTTAAATATTAGTGCCCCCTAACTATTTGTTATGGTGTACCTAGAAAAAAAGGAAATTGGCAAGGAAACATATTTTTATTTGGTTAAGAATATAAGACTTAATAAACAATTTAAAAAATTTAGGATTTATTTAGGAAAAGGTAAAATTTCCAAAATAAAGTTGCAAGAATTAAAGTCTAAGTATTCTAAAGTTCTGGGGCAGAGAATAAAAAATTATTTAGTTTTGCATGATCCTCTGTTAGGATTGTTATCAAAAAAACAAATTAAATCTCTAGACAAAATCAAAAGAGAGTATAAAAAACATTATAAAAAATTACCTAGAGAGGTTAGAGAAAAACATTATGAAGATTTTCTCGTAAGATTTACCTATAATACAAATGCAATAGAGGGGTCAACAGTAACATTAAATGAGACTAGGCTTATTCTTTTAGACAAAATAACTCCACCAAATAAGACTTTAAGAGAATTAAAAGAGGTAGAGAATCATAAAAGTGCCTTTGAGTTTATATTAAAGTATAAAGGAGATATAACAAACCAATTTGTATTTGAAATACATAGAATTTTAACTACAGGAATATTATCTAAAAGTACTTCTGGAAAATTTAGAAAAGTTCAGGTTTTTATAGCTGGTGTTGAGAAGATACCTCCAAAACCTAAATTTATAGAGAAAGAATTTAAAGATTTAATGGGATGGTACAATAAAAATAAGAAAAAATATCATCCAGTAATTTTGACTTCATATTTTCATGCTGCTTTTGAGGGAATTCATCCTTTTATAGATTTTAATGGTAGAAGCGGAAGATTACTGCTAAACTTTATTTTAATGAAACATAACGTTCCAATTATTGATATAAAATATAATGACAGACTTAAATATTATGAATCATTAAGAAAAGCTCAAGAGGGAAATTTAGGACCATTTGTTAATTTGATAGTTAAGTATCTAAAAGATGAATTGAATAAAGTAAAAGTTTAAATATATTAAAAATCGCTAGTAATGTAAATATAGAAAAAAGGGTTATAAGATAATAAATAGAGGTGGTTTGGGAAGAGTTCTGGGAGTTTGATTTAGCTAGGTAAGTAAAATGTTGTTTAGAGGCAAAAGAGGGCAATGGCAATTTTTGCTTAAGGCTGGTAGTTTGGCTAAAGGCCTTAAGTCTGGTGCTGGCAGAGCGCTTAATGCTGCTCGTGGTATTAAAGAAAGTGCTGGGGAGGTTGGGGAAAGATTACGGCAACAACGTCAAAAGCGCCAGCAAGATAAGTTGGACCTAGAAATTTGGCGACGAGAGCAACAGGAACGACAGCAACAACAATCCCCACAACAAGGTCCTCAACAACCTGGGCAAAGTCGTTTTGGCGGTATAAGAAGTGGCGTGGCTGCAGGAGTAGGTCTCATGGGTGGTTTGGCTGTTGGTGGTATTAAAAAAACCAGCGGCGCTACTATTTTTATTATTCTTGCATTTTTGTTGTTCTTGTTTGACGTTATTGTAGATTATAAAGGGTTTAATATAACAAGTGTAGAATCTTTTTTTGAATTAGGGAGGGTTATTTTATCTCTTGGATATGTAATAGGTGTATGGGTTTTCTTTATTTGGTTTGTATCACGTGATAGAAGTTTCCAAGCTATGATTTCTTGGGTTTTTGTTTTGATAATTATAATTCTTTCATTAGGCATCTCAGTTAAGTTGAATCCATTAGCAGTAATTCATATTATTTTTATACTAATTTTCTGGATGTCCTTTATAAGGCAAAGAGAAGAAAATGTAGTCCGAGCGAACACATTTTTAGTTTTGCTTTTGGTAGCTGATTTATATGCTTATTCTTTATTTAATATTTTATCCCCAAAAATGGCTGAGTTTTTTGTTGGCTTTCCTTTTTTATTTATTTTAGTTGTAGTTTATATTTTTGAGCAAACAAACAATATATTTGCATTAATTTTGATGATTGGTGTTGTAGCGTGGTATTTTTTATTAGGTGCTCCTCAATTTGCAGAAAAGTTAGACATAGCAGGAATTGAGGGTATTAAAACAAGGATTCCATCTCTATCTGAGCTTCCTGGACTGATTGGAGAAAAACTGATAAGTAATCCTATTGAAAGGCTTACTGAAGCAGGAAGCGCATGGCTCTCTGGTCAAATTCAATATGCGGTAACTGGTAAGGTTGAACAAAATCAATTTGAGCCTTTAGGCGTTTATTTAGATAATGTGGAGTCTGTGGCATCTAGATATTATATTGATGAGTATAGAGACGAAGACACTGGTGAAACTATTGATAAATATGAAGAGGTCATTATTTATGGCACAGTAAGGGGTAGAACATTGGATGATCCAATTAATCTAAGGGTTGGATGTTTTGTCGAAAGGGATGGTAAGAAAGAACATGCAGAACTTGAAGACCCCAGGGATAAATTTACTATATTTGCTTTTGAAGAGCAGGATTTTGCATGCACTTTTACTGAAGATCAATTAAAAGGAGGGAAGGTTTTGAAAGAAGGCTCTAATACTATAACCACGTTTGCAGACTTTAATTTTGAGACACTTGCTTTCCAAAAAGTTTATTTTATGGATAGGGAAAGGTTAAGGGCTATGACAAGGGAAGGTTTAGATGTTTTTGATGAATTTGGTATTAAAGACAAAAGACCTGTTCCGGTTTATACCAATGGTCCTGTGGCTATAGAAATGGGGACAACCAGTCCGTTAGTAGGTGTAAGTGAAAATTACCTTGCATTTCCGAGGTTTAGTTTGGCTATAAAAAACAGGGAAGGCTGGCAGGGTCGAATAACAGGATTAAAGGAACTTGTTTTGCTGCTTCCAAAGGGTGTTAGGATAGAGAATCCTGGTATTAAAATTAAAAAATACACAACTATGATAGAGGGTCTAGATGGAGAGGCTATAGAGGAAGTAACTTTTATAGAGGAAGAAACTAAGGAAAAAGATTGTAATGTTAGATTTAGACCTTATGGCATTGAGGATTGCCAAAATTCGTGTGAAATATTTGTATTAAATGAGTGTAATGATGTATGTAAAGGTTATGGAGCTGGAACTTCAGATGAACAAACATGTCGAATAGAATGTACTGCCGGTCAGGAAGATTGTAAAGACGAATGCCAATTTTTGTTTGATGATCGTGATCAAGAGTATAAGGGTTATGCTTTAGCTCAAACTGCTATTGATAAACTTCAAAAGAGGGTGTATGATGAAGAAGATGCTACACGTTTTGAACGCTTTAACTGCAAGCTTAATCCTATACGGAATCAGGTTTTAGGAAACACCCCCATAACAACTAAGTTTTTCAGGGTAAAGGTCAGATATGATTATACTGTTGAAGAGGCTATTACTGTACAGATTGTAAAAGCTCCAGAAATTGGAGATATTGAGGAAGTTAAAAAGGAAAAAGTTGGGCCTGGAGTTCCGTCTTTTACAGAGTCAAATGTAGTCACACTTTATGAACATGAGAAACGCGGAGGAGATAAAATTGGATTTGGTATAGGAGAAGTACCACAAATTAGTAAACTTAATGATGAAATTTCTTCTATAGATGTGAAACCAGGATATGTGATTACATACTATGAAGATAAAGATTATAAGAAAGCTTGCAGAACCGATATTGATTATGTCCCTAATCTTAAAGATGTAGGGGTAGTTGTATATCGAAGATCGCTTCCGGATGATCTTACAATTAACGACGAAATAAGCTCATTAAACGTATCAAAGTTTGAAGGTGCTGTTTTATATGAAGATGAAAACTTTAAAGGAAGGTCGGATTATTATGGATCAGACGCTAATAATTTTGATAATAAGTGTCTAGATGATTCAGGCGTTGTAGCGGATAACAAAGTTACTTCAATAATAGTTGCTCCTGGTTATCAGGCAATACTTTACAAGGATGACAATTTTAATGACTTGTCTGATCCGGTATATGAAACAGATTGCAGTGACGATAAAGTAAGATGTATTCCTGAAACAATAAAAGAAGAGGTAACAAAAATTGGTGATCTGGGTGAACTAAGTGAACTTAAAGGTTCTAATCGTGAAGGTTTCGATAGGGATACAAGCTCGATAAGAATTGTTGGTAAAACTAAGGATTCTATACTACAAGCAACTTGCGAAGGCAGAGACATCATTCTTGCAACTCGTTTACCTACAGCAACTGAAGAATCTGCATTGTCTGTCTGTCAGAAACGTTGTACTGCTTTATATCCTGGCAAAGTTGCTGAGGTAAGGGAAATAGAAGTCCAACCTTATGAAGGTGTTCAAATTTTGAGTGACGGGTTATGTGAAGGGAATGCATGGGCAGAAGATTTTATTGTTACAGTAAATTCTAAGGCAGATAAAAATACAATTGAGAAGATTGGATGGAATTGTTTTTGCAAAAAAGACTTGAGTGATGAATTCGAGGGTATATGACCATAGAATAACTAACTGATACAGATACTAATTAAAACTTATTAAATAGTGCATTATAAAATTATCAATTATGAGCCAGTAATGTTTCGGGTTTATTGTGCTTTCAAATATGCATGCGTTTTTAGATAGGGAATGTGAACGATGAAAAAAATAATTTTCGTTTTTGTTGTAGTAAGTTTGCTTTTAATAGTTGGATGTACTGGAGGCTCTAGAGATAAATCACCCATAACTGATGTTGATGTAAGGAAAGGAACAGATGGGCTTACTATGGAATTTACAAAGAATGCTCCTCCTTTAAGAGTTTTTGAAGACAGTATTTTTCCGATAGCCGTAATTTTAAAGAATAGAGGTGCTACTGATATAGAACCTGTTGATGTAGAATATATTGAAAGTGAAGAAGGGTATGCTTCTGAAGATGAGCAACCTTCAAAGCCTGTTAAAAGAATAAAAACTGTAAAAGGAAGTTTGGTTTTTGGATTTGAAACAACTTTTGTCGATTTAAGTGAGAAGGTTAAAGAAAGAAGTCTTGAAAGTGAAAAAAATAGTCTTGAGAATGAGAGAAGTCAGTTGAAAGATAAAAAAAGAATTCTAGAAAATGAGATGAATTTTATACTAGAAGAGCCAGGTACTGGAGATGTTGATAGTAGGTTTAATGAAATTGATGAGGAATTAAGTGGAATTAAGGTGAGGAATGATGAAATTAATGACAGGATAATTGAAATATCGGTAGAGGTGATTGATGTTAGAAAGAAACTGAATTTAATAGAAAATGATTTACTTGATGAGATAAAAGGAAAATCTATATTTAGCCCCAATGGAGATCAAGAATTAATAACAATAAATGCCCAAACTAAAAAGATAGGTGCGCAAAGTGAAACACGACCATCTACTATATTGGCAACTGCATGCTATCCATACAAAACTATTTTTGGGGCTTCTGTTTGCATTGATACTGATATTTATGGAGAAAGGAGGGGAAAAAAGGTATGTAGCATTACTGATTTAAGATTTGGCGAGGGACAAGGTGCTCCAGTTGCTATAACTAAAATAGAAACTAGAATGTTGCCATTGCCAGAAGACAGTAATTTAGTAAAGCCTCACTTTTTAATCCATATAGAGAACAAAGGCAATGGTGAAGTTGTAGAATTAAGTAAGGTAGAGCAAGCATGTACAAGTGAGCGATTGGATTACAGGTCTTTTAATACAATAATAATTAAGGCTTCATTATCTGGCAAACCTCTGGATTGCAGAATAAAAAAAGAAGGTCCTAAAGCTGAACCTCCACCTCCAGCACCAACGACAATAAGGCTTAGGGACAAAGAAAATTTGGTTAGATGTACTTTAGAATTAATACCGGGTGAAGTAGATGAACTTATTGATATAAATAGGGATGCTTATATAGCACCATTAAGTATAGAACTTGAATATGGATATACTTTTACTATATCGAAAGATATAATAATAGAAAAGATTTTAACATATTAAGATGAGTAAAAAAAAGAGAATTGGATTTCTGTCATTATTTCTCTTATTGCTCGTTATATTTATCTCTAGTTGTGGTTTAATAAAAAAAGATGAAGGAGATGGTGCTAAATTTGAAAGAGGTGCACAAGGTTTAGTAATGGATTTTGTTCAAAACTATCCTCAACAAAAATTTTTAGTGAGTAACGAGGATGAGGACATAGTTGTTGCAATAAATGTTAGAAATATAGGCACTTATCCTATAAAAAGTTCAAAGAAAAGTCAAGATGAAGAAGAAGGTATTTTTGGGTTAGGTAAGATTTATATCAGCGGTTTTGATGACGAAATTATTGATATGAGTGGATTAACAGATGAGGATATAACTAAATTAAAAAATTCTGATAGGGTTGATATCAGTGAACTTGCGCTGGAGGAATTGCTTGCTATAAGGGACGAGTATTATCCTCAAATAAAGAATGACCAAATAAATAATAGAAAGACTACTCTTGTTACAATTAATGTGGTAGGAATTTTAGATGAAAAGAAAAAAGATGCAATATTAAACCTCTATAAAAAGGGTACACAGAAAGCAAGAAGATCTAAAAGTTTGTCTGGAATGTTTTTACAGCCTGCCAGTGAAATTAATCCTAAAGGGGGTTTTGATTCAACTGAATTTGAAGGGAAAATCAAGGCTGATAAAATAATAGTTGACCAGTATGATCCTGTTATTCTGGCTACTGCTTGTTATCCTTATTTTACAAAAGCATCTCCAACAGTTTGTATTGATCCTTTTCCATTTGAACATAGGGAGGAAAAGGTTTGTGAAATTGGAAGTGTAACCTTATCAAGCCAGGGAGCTCCTATTGCAGTAACAAAAGTTGAGCAAGAAGCTGCAACAGGAAAAATACAATTCAAAATCCATATAAAAAATGTTGGAGATGGTGATGTTATATGGAACAAAGATACATCAGAAGACATATCAAAACTTGATGGTTTATTGAATAGGTGCAGTCCTTTGGGTGGGGGAATATTAAAGAGGAAAGATTTTGATAGGGTACAATTAGAAAGTATAAAAATTGGGAATGTGGATATGTTTAAAGAAAGAAAGTGTAGCCCTTTTGCTGACGGAACAGATAATATTGTAAAACTCTTTAATGGAGAGGGATTCGTTATATGTACTTTAAACGTACGGGATTTGGGCAGTATTCAATCTGCTTATACATCACCATTAAACATAGAGTTAAGATATGCTTACAGGTCAACAATTTCAAAACAGATTAAGATATCTAAATTGACTACTATAGATTCTGAGCCAACAGATTCAAGACCTACAACTCGAGAACGTGCAGAAGAAAGACCACCAGATATTCCTGCTGAAACAGGAGTACCTTCAATACCTATCGAACAAATTGATACAGTTTCAGGCCCAACAGGAACTGTAAAAATTAACAATGATGATAAAGCCACATCAAAAACTTCTGTTACTTTATCATTTACATGTTCTGATCCTATTGGATGTAAAAATATGAAGGTAGCTAATACTCAGGCAGCTCTTAAAAGTGCACTACTTATCCCATATATCACAAAAATGTCTCGGCTAATACCTTCAGGGGATGGGACAAAATATGTTTGGGTGAGATTTCAAAATCGGGCTGATATTTGGAGTCATGAGTTTGTCGATAGTATATTATTGAGGACGATAGGTCCGACAGGATCCATTAAAATTGATGAAGATGCCAAAAATACATTAACAAAATCTGTTATATTGAATCTGCATTGTTCTGATCCGAGTGGATGCAAAAGGATGAGGATAGCTAATGAGCAAAAAGATCTTGCCTATGCAACACAGAAAATATACGATTCTTTAGTACCCTCCTGGGAGCTATCGACTGCGGATGGTACAAAAACAAAGGCTGTTTGGGTGCAATTTGAAAATGAAGTTGGACTATGGGGCAATGAGCTTGTTGATACAATTATATTTGGTGCACTACCTCCTGGTACAATTATGATTGATGAAGATGCATCCACTACTTCAACAACAAAGGTTTTTTTAAATCTATTTTGCTCTGATCCTAGTGGATGCACAAATATGCAGATAGCTAATAAACGGAAAGATTTTGATAATGCAAAAATAATTCCATTTTCTTCGCCAATAAATTGGTTTCTTCCGTCTGGGGATGGGACAAAGAGTGTATGGTTCAAGTACTTAAGTGGAAATAACATTTGGAGTGAAGCATTTGCTGATTCAATAATATTAAGTACCTTAGATCTACTTGGTGATATTTTAATTGATGATGATGCTTTAACTACATCAACAAGCTTAGTTACGTTAAGACTCTATTGCTTTGACAAAAGTGGATGTGATAAGATGCAGATAGCGGATACATATTCTGGTCTTGCAGGCGCAGATTCTGAGGATTTTAAACCAGAAATACTCTGGACACTGCCGTCAGGAGATGGTACTAAAATTGTATGGTTTAGGTACTTAAATGGAAATCAAATTTGGAGTGAAGCATTTTTTGACAAAATTACGTTAGGAAAAATACCAACAGGTACCGTTAAAATCAATTTTGATAATAAGGCAACAACATCGACAGCAGTTATATTAACATTTACTTGTTCTGAACCCAATGGATGTAAAAATATGCAGATAGCACATACTGATGCAACTCTTCCATTTGCACCTATAAGGGAATTTAAAGATCAAACAAATGATTGGATACTAACATCAGGAGATGGACCAAAATCTGTTTTTGTAAGATTTCAAAATGAAGATGGCTTTTGGGGTAATGGGAATGCTGATGTTATAATATTAAGGACATCGGGTCCAACAGGAACTGTTAAAATTAATGGTGTTGCTGAGAGCACTTCATCAAGGTCGGTTGATTTATCACTTTCTTGCAAGGATCTAAGCGGATGTAAAAATATGCAGATATCAAATAATAGAGTGGGTCTTGAAAATAAACCAGTGATAGATTATTCCCCATCATTATCATGGTATTTACCAACATCTGGGGAGGGTACAAAATATGTCTATGTAAGATTCCAAAATTATGCCGATCTTTGGAGTGGAACCATTCTTGATAGAATAGAGTTAAGTACATCAAGTTAAAAATCATCTTGTTCAACTTAGTAGGCAACTAAAATCACTTTAAATAATACCTTATACTTATTGTGTAAAGTTAACACCAATAATTTATTGAAAAAAATACAGGTCAATTATATATGCATCGTATAATGATTATTTTAAACGATAATTTTTTTACAATGAAAAAATATAAAATTAATTTTTATTCTTTTTGAAGTAAAATTATTTTATTGACTAAGAGAATATAGAAACCTTTAAATAAAAGAAATCAAATTATAAATCAGTTATTAAAAAATGAGAAAAAATAGGAATTTAATATTAATTGCTTTTAGTGCAGTTTTCTTATTATTTATAGCAGCTTGTGATAGGGGGGGGGTTGTTGTTGGTGGTGGTGCGCCTACAACACCTTTTATAGGCGGTACACAAGGTCTGGAAATAAGTTTTTTAGAGGGAAATCCGCCTGAAGAGGTTACTGATGGAGATACTTTTCCTTTCCAAGCTGTAGTTAAATTAGTAAACAATGGTGAATTTAATATAGGTCAAGATAAGGTGAAGGTTAGTTTGATTGGTTTTTTGCCTAGTGATTTTCGTTTAGGGGACCCAAATGTTTTTGTTAATACTGATTTAATTGACAAACCTCCTGAAGACGAGCTTCGTGGAAAGAAAAAGGATTCTGAAGGCAATATTTTAGAACCTATTGAGGCTTTTGTGACATTCCCAACTGAATTAAAATCTTTTGGTTTTAAAGAAAGCATAGCAGGAAATACCGTTTTTATTTTTAGAGCAGATGTTTGTTATGAATATGAAACAAACGCCTTATCTGAAATCTGCGTATTAGAGAACTTGGTGGATGTAAGAGATGATGCTATTTGCGATCCTAGCGAATCAAAAACTATTTTTAGCTCTGGTAGCCCAGTTCAAGTAACTTCATTTAAGCAGAATGTTGCCGGAAGGAACAAAATCCAGTTCAGCTTTGATATTGTACACTCAGGACAAGGAACTCTTTTCAAGCCTGGTGCAGAAGATAATGCACCTAATTGCCCGAAAGATTCTTCCACAAGAAGGAGGGTAGAGAATAGGGTTTTTGCTACTATATCTACAGGGCTTGATAATATTGCAGGTACTGCAAGCTTAAAATGTGTTGGATTGGGTCCTGATGAAAATAAGAAGGTTGCAAGTGGAGTACTGACATTAGTCGATGGTAAGAGAACTGTTACATGCACCCAGAACCTGGAAGAAGACAGGACTGACTTTAAAAAGAATATCGATATTAATGTAAAGTTTAATTATCTTGAAAATGTAGATCAGGAAGTTCTGGTTAAGCATTTGGTTGATGATCCATAAAAACTGATAAATATTTATTTCTTGGTTATATGTTTTTTAGTAGTACTTTAGCATCTTGAAGTATATTTAGTATATTAATAATTTCAATCTGCCTTCGGCAAAAAATTTGTTTTTATGTTTTATTTAATCTTTTCAATCCGGCTTCGCTTTCGCTCAGCCAAATTTTACTGCTCGGCGTTGCTTTTCTGTCATAGCGCAACGCCTCGCATATTTATTCAATAATTATTTTTAATGCAATCAATTATTTATTTCTAGAAAGCTTTAAATAAAAGAAATTAAATTAAAGTAAATATTATAAAATGAAGCAAAAAAATGGTGTAATATTATTAGTTTTTGGTATAGTTCTCTTATTGTTTATAGCTGGGTGTGATGGCAAGAAAGATGTAATATCAAGGGATTCTCCTTTTGTTGGTGGGACTAAGGGTTTAGAGATAAAGTTTTTAAAAGATGCTCCACCATCAGAAATAACTGACAATAACCTTTTTCCCTTTAAGGTTGTATTAAGTATAACAAATGAGGGAGAATTTGATGGAGACCCTATTGAACTTGGTTTAGAAACAAAT
Organism: Nanobdellota archaeon; assembly: GCA_022564635.1. Lineage (GTDB taxonomy): Archaea > Nanobdellota > Nanobdellia > Woesearchaeales > GW2011-AR4 > JACPJP01. The sequence goes on from JADFLA010000007.1 coordinate 20,448, forward strand.
CGGATCAGGGTTGATTTAAAGGGATTTTTGCCAGACGATTTTGGTGTAAATAAGGGAGAGATAACAAATATAAATCCTGAAGATAATTTAATCGCAAGAAAAAAGGATTCTGAAGGGAATATTATAGAACCTGTGGAAGTTTTTGTGACCATACCGCAGCCAGGTGGTAGAGACCTAAAGCTAGGTGAGAATAAAATCTCGGCAAATACAGAGTTTACTTTTAGAGTTGATATCTGTTATCAATATGGATCTGATGCCATAGCAAAAATTTGCATTTTAGAGAACATGATTGCTCCGGCTGATGATGCTATTTGTAATCCAAGAGAGGGAAAGAGAGTTTTCAGTTCTAGTTCACCTGTTAGAGTAACATCATTTAGGCAGACTGTTGCTGGAGAAAATAAGATACAGTTTAGCTTTGATATAGAGCATTCTGGTCCGGGTAAAGTTTTCAAGAATGTACGCCCAACATCTACTACTGGATGCCCAAAAGATTTGGGTGGTAAAAGGCGTGAGGAAAATAAAGTTGAGGTTACTGTTAAAACCGGGCTTGGAAGCACCGGCTTATCATGTGTTGGGCTGAGAAATAGTAAGGAAGGTGGTAAAAATGGAGAGGTTACATTAGTTGGTGGTAAAAGAACAATAACTTGTACACAAGAAATTGCACCTCAGTTTAAGATTGATTTAGAAAAAAATGTAGATATAGAATTAAGGTTTGATTATTCTGATAGCGTAGATAGGAAGGTTTTGGCCAAGCATATAGAAGTAGTTGGTCCTCCTACAGAAGAACCTCCTATAGTTGATGGAGAACTGAATTTTTGTGGCCCTTTCTTTAATAATGTCAAAACATTTTGCAGGGATGGTGCTTGTAGTGATTTTGGTACGAGTTGTACTGGTACTGATTTTTGTAAATGTGCTGGTACCTTAACTCCATGCGCTGGAACGTGCCCATTACCTACAGATGTAGACGATACCGGACCTCGAGTTGGTGATATAGAACCAGAGTTCGCAATAGCTGGGTCTAGTCAAGTATTTGTCATTCAGGATGTTTTTGATACAGGAAGTGGTGTAACTTCTTGCAGATTTACTTTTGTTGGTTCTATTAATATGAATCCAGTAGATGTGGGGGGGATCCAAGGACCAGTAAATTGTGATAAGGAAACACAAAAATGCGATTTTTGGGAATCTGTGAGTATTCCTGAAGATCAGGGAGACTTTCAGATACACGCAGAATGCACAAATGGTGCAGGTATAAAAAATACTGATAATATAGTTGGTCAAGATCTTAGTTTTCTAACTGTAAGGGTTAAAAAACCTGATGATCCTGGGGTTACAGCAGGAGAAAAAATTGATCCTGTGATTGGAGATTTGGTAATAAATATTGCAACAATTGACCAACCACAACAATTTTTAGTTGTAGGTATACAAGATGAACAAAGTGGTATAAAAAGATGTGAATTGGTAATACCTAACTATCAGGGTCCGCAACCGGGGGTAATGATACTTCAAGGACCACTACCTTGTTTTGGAAAAGATAAAGTTGACAAAGAGGGTAAAGAAGGCAACCACGGTTCATGTAGCGCTATTATTAATTTTAAGATTGAGAGTAAAAACGAAGCTGGAGGGACGATAATTACACCTGGTTCACGTAGTCTTAAAGTAGTGTGTGAGGATCGTGCAGGTAATACGAAAACAACACCTAGTTTACCGATCACACTACTTCCTCAACCCTAGAGATTTTTCATTAAAATTATAATCAATTATACATAATATGAGATTGGTTCTTATTTTTTAGACCCATAAAGAACAAATTGGCTCAATAATGCTTCTAATTGTATGAATTCATCTGATCCTTCTGTTAACCTGAATTCGATTTCTCCGCATTTTTCCATCAGGAGCATTTTCTTTTCATTGTCTATATCAAGATTAAGAATTTCTTGCTGGATTTGTTTTATTATATCCAAACCAGAAAGGCCATAGTTTAGCATTACATCCATTAATTTGTTTCTTGCATCAATAAACTTGTTGGATAATGCTAGTTTTAGGACTTCATCAATTTCTTTTGGTCTAGCTACAGAAGCCATTGAATAGATAATTTCATCTGTTATATTGTTGCTTATGGCTGCAGAACTCTGCATTATGTTGTTTATTTTTCTTGCGTCTCCTTCGCTTATGTTAAATAAAGCTTCTTTTGCTTTTTCATCCACTTTTATTTTTTCGTCTTTCTCAATTTTCTCTATTATAGAATAAATTTCTTTTTTATCTAATGGTTTAAATCTAAACATTGCACATCTGCTTTGTATTGGGTCTATGATCTTAGATGAATAGTTACACGAAATTATGAATCTGGTTGTCTGAGTATAATTTTCCATTGTTCTCCTTAATGCTTGTTGTGCTTCTCTTGTTAAGGCGTCTGCTTCATCAAGATATATTATTTTAAATGGGACATCTCCAATTGCTTTTGTCCTCGCAAAATCTTTTACCTTGTTTCTTATTATATCAATTCCACGCTCATCAGAAGCATTTAACTCTAAAAAATTTTGGTGCCAGGAATCTCCAAATAATTTTTTTGCTACCATAAGGGCTAAGCTCGTTTTTCCCGTACCTGCTGGTCCAGCGAATAGTAGGTGCGGAATATTCTGCATCTCGACAAAGGCTTTTATTCTTTTTACTATCTCTTTCTGGCCTTTTATTTCTGAGAAGTCTTTTGGCCTGTATTTTTCCGTCCAAATAGCGCTATCCATAGAGGTTAAAGAATGAAGGAGAATTTAAAAACATTACTAAATAAAACTTTACAATGAATTAGAAATAAAATCAATAGAATATACAACAATAATATGAAAATAAATAATATTAAAATAATTAAAAACTTAGAAAAAGGGTTAAATAATATCTTCCTCTGCGACAACCATGAAGTCCCCCATGGCTATAACAGCGCTGAAAGGTATTAAGATATGGCCATCAGAGTCTTTTTCAAGCTCTAATTTGGTTGTATAAGATGTAGGATTGTGGAGTACTAGATGGATTAGCTCACCAGAACGTGTTTCAAATATTAAATCTCCTACTTCTCCAAAGCGTTTTCCAGTTTTGCTGACAACTGTTTTACCAATAAGTTGCTTTGAAAATTTCTTCTCTTCTTCTGCCATAATACCCCTCACGAGTAAATATTGTTAATTAAAATAACTCAAGTTATATATAAACTTTTTGATTGATATTTATTTAATTTCTGACAATAAAGTACTAACTTCTGCTTCATTATAGCATGTTTCCCTTAACCCACAATTAACACATTTATTCTTATTTTCGCAATAATTTGGAATATCTTGATTTTTTAATAAGTCTTGCACTTCTTTCACTAAATTCATTATTTCTTCTTTCATGAATGGATTTATTGATATATGTCTTGTTTCTTTTGCATCAAGGTAGTGGACAAGGCCTTCTTTAACATTTGTCTTAAATTTTTCTTCAATTAACATAGAATAAGCTGCAATTTGAATACGATGGCCTGGCCACATGCCTTGCTTTGGCATTTTTCCTGTTTTTAGCTCAATAGGAACATAACCATCTTCATAAATTTCTACTTTATCTACTATTCCTTTTAATTGTAAGTTATTTGAATCTAGCCTTATTTCAGAAATTATTTTTGGTGTTAATTTTTTCCATAATTCTGGGCCATAAACGTTATATTTTTGTATAAAATCAAAAATATTTTTTGCTCTTGTTTCTGCTTCATCTAAAATCAATGGCCATGTTCTTTTAAATACATCCACAATATCAAGATTTACTTCTTTAATTTTTGATTTGTTTTTTATTATCTTTTCTCTCAATGCTTTTGAATAAAATGATTTATATGTTGTTATCAATTCATTGTATTGTATTTTTTCTTTTATTGTTCTAACAATCTTCTCTTCACTTTGATTAATAAAATCGTAGATTTCATGCCTTAAAGAACCTAAAACAGTGCTTTCTTTTGGTGGCTCTTTTAAAGCCAAAACTTGCTGCAGAAAGAGTTTTCTTGAGCAAAAAAGATACGTACTTAACATTGATACAGAAATTTTCATATGGGAATAGAGTAATTATTCATTTAAATATCTTACGGGTAAATGTCCAGTGGTTAGTTATCCATACACTACACCAAATATTTAAATATTAATCAAGAAATAGTAGAAATTATGAATATTGGACAAAGATTAAAGCTTATAAAACAGATAGGAGAAGAAATAGTTACAGAAGAAGAATTAAAGGAATTGCTTAAGACAAACAAAAAACCTGTTGCTTATGATGGATTTGAACCTAGTGGAACTACGATCCATATAGCGCAAGGACTTCTTAGGGCTATAAATGTCAATAAGATGACTAAGGCTGGCTGTAAATTTAAGTTTTTAGTGGCTGATTGGCATGCATGGGCTAACAATAAGATGGACGGTAATTTAGAGAATATCCAAAAGGTTGGTAAATACCTTATAGAAGTGTGGAAGGCTTGTGATATGGATTTTAAGAATGTGGAGTTTGTGTGGGCTAGCGAATTATTAAACAGTAGAGATTACTGGAAAACTGTAATGCAAGTTGCAAGGAATAGTACTTTGAAGAGAATTTTAAGAACTACTGAGATAATGGGTAGAAGTGAAAGTGATCTATTGCAAGCTTCTCAAATTATCTATCCTTGTATGCAAGCTGCTGATATTTTTCATTTGAAAGCTGATATTTGCCAGCTTGGGCGAGACCAAGACAAAGTCAATATGGTTGCAAGGGAAATTGGAGAAAAAATAGGATATTGGAAACCTATTATAATAAGTCATCACATGCTTATGGGATTACAAGAACCTGTATCTTCTAAGTTAGATGCAAGAGAAAGGGCTATTGCACTAAAAATGTCTAAATCCAAGCCAGATACTGCAATATTTATGAATGATACCGAAGAAGATATTAATAGAAAAATGAATAAAGCATGGTGCCCGGTAGGTGTTGTTGAAGAAAATCCTATTTTGGAGTATTGTAAATATATTATTTTTGAAAAATTCAAGACTATAAAAGTTGAAAGGCCAAAAAAATTTGGCGGTGATTTAGAGTTTAAGTCTTATGAAGAATTGGAGGGAGTATTTGCTAAAAAGAAATTGCATCCTATGGATCTAAAACGGAGTACTGCAAATTATTTAAACAAATTAATAGACCCTGTAAGGAAAAAGTTAGAGAAAAATAGAACTGCACAAAAATTGGCGGAAGAAATAAAAACTTTTGAGGTGACTAGGTAGTTAGGCCTGCTCTATAACAACAAGAGTATAATTTTTATTAAGATATTTTTTTGCAACTCTTTTTACATCATTAATTTTTACTTTTTTTATTTTATTGATATAATTATTTGCTAATAATGCACTTTTTATTGTTTCCCAGAAAGCGAAATTGTCTGCTGCCTGGAAATTGTCTTCCATATTTAAGGTATAGTTTCCTTCAATGTATGTTTTTGCTTCCTCAAATTCATTTTTGTTTATATTTTCAAGTTTCCTAAATTGTTGCATGATTATATTTTTTGCCTTTTCTATGTTTTTCTTGTCCAGACCTGCAAAAACAGCAAAGATTCCATAATCATCTTCAGGATCGTTCTGGACACCTACTTGGTAAGCTAAACCATGTTTATTTCTTATTTCTTCGAAGATCCAGCCACTCTGCCCACGACCTAGAACACTATGTATAACATCCAGGACATAACTGTCGTTATGAGATCTGGAAGTTGTTTTGTATCCCAAAACCATATAAGAATTGAATGTTTTCCTCTTCTCTACGAATTTTTTTGTTTTTGTTTGCAATGGTTCTTCAATTCTTTCCCTTATAATTAATTTTTTGGGTCGTAAATTGCTAAAATATTTTTCTACTTTTTCTTTTACTTTATCAATATTCCCAACAACAGAAATAATCATATTATTTGGTATATAATGTTTAGTATAGTAGTCATTTATTATTTTTCTGTTAAAAGTTTTAACAGTTTTTTTGTTACCATAAGTGGGATTCTTTGCTGGGTGTTTCTCAAATAAGTTCTTTTGGAACAAAATCCATTGGTATTGCTTTGGGTCATCATCTACCATATTTATTTCTTTTAATATTACTTTCTTTTCCTTTTCGATCATCTTATTTGGAAAAAGTGGATTAGCAACCATATCAGAAAGTATGTCTAAGGCTTTTTCAAATCTCTTATTTATTATTTTAATGAAATAAGCAGTCCTATTTTCGCTGGTATAAGCATTAAATTCTGCTCCATATTTTTCAATTTCGTTTGCTATTGTTCTGCTGTCTTTTCTGTTCTTTGTACCTTCAAAAAGCATATGTTCTAAAAAATGGGATATTCCGGCATTTTTCTTATTTTCATCATTAGAGCCAACTTTAAACATTACCTCAACTGCAACGGATTTAGATGAGTTTTTATCGAAAATTACTATAATACCGTTTTTTAGTCTGTATTTTTTCATTGTATTTTTCTTTTATAGGTACTTATTAAAGCTTTTTATTGTTTATTAAATGAAAACATTTAAAATGTCAAAAACCATTCATCAAAGATAGGTGGCACGATTACATTATGTAACATAAATCAATGGTTTTTGTGTGAATTGCGAGAGCTCGCCTCTCGCTCGCTCAACTCACGGAATTCCACCAATTTAATCAATGGTTTTCGAGCACTACTCATACCACCAATCTATGATTGGTGATATTCCGTTGTATAAAAATATCACAAAATACAATGAAAATAAGAGAATTACAAAGAATATTGGATAAGAATAAACTGGATTTTGCTTTATTTTATAATCTTGGTATGGAAACAAACCCCAATATGATTTATTTCTCTGGTTATAGCGGTTTGGGAGCTTTAATAATTTCTAAAAATAAAAAATCGTTTCTAATAGTTCCGGAAATGGAATTTGAGAAAGCTAAGAATTCTATGATAAAAAAGGTTTATTCAATGGATAAAAAGAAATTTTTTGAGTCAATATATTCAATAATTAAAAAAAATAAGATCAAATCAAAAAAAATTGGAATAGACAATAATAATTTTACATTAAATTCGTACAAACATTTTAAAAAACAATTTAGAGGAGTAAAAATAAAAGGTATTTCTTTGGATTGTTTAAAACTAAGGCAGATTAAGACAGAGAAAGAAGTACAAATAATAAAAAAAGCATTCAATTATGGAAATAAGATATTAAGTAAAACTATAATTGATTTTAAGGATTTTAAAACTGAATCTGAAGTTGCTGGTTTTCTTGAGTATGAATCAAAGAAACTAGGATTAGGTATATCTTTTAGCCCTATTGTTGCTTCTGGAAGTAATGGAAGCATGCCACATTACGAGCCTAGAAATGTTAAATTAAAAAAAGGTTTTTGTGTTATTGATTTTGGTATAAAGTATAAAGGTTATAATACAGATTGCACTAGAACAATATACTTGGGAAAAATAAACAATAAGGAAAAACAAATTTACAATTTTTTATTAGATATTCAAAGAAATATAATTAAAAATATTAAAATCGATGGTAATTGCGGCAAAATATACGGAAATTGTGTAAAGGATTTGAAAAATTATTCTAGATATTTTATTCATGGTTTGGGTCATGGTATTGGTGTTGAGATACATGAATTGCCAAATTTAACCTTGAATTCTAAGGATAAGATTAGGGAGAATATGGTTTTTACGATAGAGCCTGGAATTTACATACCAAAGAGATTTGGGATAAGGATTGAGGATACTGTTTTGATGAGAAAGAAATTAGATATTTTGACTAAAGTGTCGAAAGATTTATTAATAATTTAGAAATACAAATTTTTATGAAATACGACGAAAAAAAGTTTTATTCTTCTGTTGAAGGGTATAAAAAGATTTTAGGAGGTGTTAAGGCTAAATCTTTTTTAGTGGTTTTTGATATAAGGAACAAAAAGGCCTTTTTCTCTATTGCTCCTTTATCTAGGGCTATACATGAATTAAGTGCTGATATTAGTGTTATGGGGATTGATAAAGAATCAAAAACTCTAGAAGCTTTGAATGATGTATGGAATGTGTTTAAGGAAAATAAAAAGGGAAAAGTTAATGAGAAGACTGAGGCTTTAATGAGTTTTATAGATGAAATAGAAAAAAGATCAAAAGGAAAGTTTATTGGGTTGTTTGAAGAACCGGATTATGTTTTAGAGGCAAAGGAATTTGGTTTTGAAAGAGACTTTACTTTACCATTCAAAGATGATTGGTTTAAAGAGCATAGGAGTAAAGAGTTGGATGAAACATGTAAAAAAATATGGACAGATGTTTATAATTTAAAAAAGAATGAAAAGGTTTCTATTGGTTTTGTTTTAATACAAAAGCAAGAAATGCTTGGACATCCATTGGAAGATTATCTAGATTCTTATGCAATAATATTGCGGATGATGCTTAATTGCAAGGATGATAATAAAGTTACGATGGGAGCTTATACCCAAAGAAAATCTATGCTGGATAAAAGTGAGCGTATTTCGGAGTTAAAGGCTGTTTTATTGGGGTGTGAGTTGTGCAAGGAAGTAGATGAGGATATATTTAAAAAATACAAAAAATTATCAAATTTGCTGAATTTAGAAAGGATTGAAGCAGTAGATGCTTCCTTTTTTATAGCTGGTAAAGGTTATCCTGGAAAGCATGTTTTTGGGGAGGTTATTGGTTACCCTTCCCTAAACAAAAAGACCAGGTGGCAGAGTCCTGGCCAGATGATATACAAGCTTGATTTCTATCCACAAACAAATTTGGATGATAGAGAACCGAAAGCAAGGGTTGGTTTTACAGAAACTTTACCTATAGATGTTTTCATAGAAACATGCAATATTGATTGGAAAAAAATGAGAGAAAGAAACTATAAAATAAAGGAAATAGCAGATAAATGCAAACTTATTAAGGTTTGTGGAGAAAAAATTGATGGTTTTCAAACAAATTTTGAAGTGGGATTAATAAAGAAAGATGGTGTGCATAGATGGGTAAGAACTTCTGATACTGATGTTAGGGAGAAAATAAATTCAGAGTACCTAAAAAGAACCGGAATAAAAGCAGGGACAATGGCTAATTTACCTGGGGGAGAGGCTTTTGTTACTCCGGAATATGTAAAAGGAACTATTGTTGGGGATGTTGTTATTAGTATTGACCAGAGCTATTTGTTATCAGATAAAGAGCCTTTAGTCATAGAATCTGATGGCAAGGAATATAAAATAATTTCAGGTCCAAAAGACATAATAAAGAAATTAGAGGAAAAAAAGAGAGAAGCATGGGAAATGATATTGAATCAAGAAAGGTTTAAGAGCCAACCTCAGGAAATTATAGATTTAAAAAAGAAAAACTTCAACATGATAAATGAATTTGCAATGAATACAAATCCAAATGCTAAGTTGTGTGACTATTTAATTGTAAATGAGAAGATAGCAAGGATGATACATGTTGCTTTAGGCAGCGGTTTTGAGCCTGACAGGGCATCAGAGTACCATATAGATATTGTCATAAACAGCCCAAGACAGAAAATGAATATTTATGGTATTGATGATAAAGGTAAGGAACATTGGATCATTAAGAAAGGGGAGTTTGTTGTTTAATAATAAAGTACAATAATAAAAATTTTTCAATTATTAATCAAATTAAACAATAAAAACAATTAACATAAAAATAATAATCAATAAATTTCAAATTTGTCAAAAACCACCCATCATAGATTGGTGGCATGATTTTATTAGCTACACATTTAGTGGTTTTTGATGCTCGGAATTCCACCAAGGATTAGTGATTTTCGAGCACTACTCATTCCACCAATCACAGATTGGTGGAATTCCGTTGTTTAAATAATTTAAAATAAAATGTCAAAATATGCTGAAATTGTTCTGAATAAATGTTTGGGGTTAAAAAATAATGAAAAATTACTCATAGTTACTGATTCTAAGCTTTATGATATAGCAAAGATGTTTTTTGATGAGGCTAAAAAAATAACAAATGATGTTAAATTTATTAAGATTCCAATACCAAAAGTCAATGGAACAGAGCCTAGCGAAGATGTTGCTAAAGAAATGCTAAAATACGATGTCGAGCTGCTGATAACTTCAAAATCGTTGAGTCATACAAAAGCAAGAAAAAATGCTTCTGATAAGGGTGCAAGAATAGTTACAATGCCTGGAATAACTGTAGGTACAATAAAAAGGACCATTGATATTGATTATAGTAAATTAGAAAAAGTGCATAAAAAGATTGCTGATATAATGGATAAAGGTGAATATGTTAGGATAAAAACCACTTTAGGAACAAATATTGGCTTTTCTATTAATGGAAGGGAAGCATTTGGAAGGGGTTCTGGATTATTTACAAGAAAAGGTGCTTTTGGGAACCTGCCCACTGGTGAAATTTTTATTGCTCCTGTTGAAGGAACTGCAAATGGAACTTTTATAGCAGATGCTTCATTTGCTGGTATTGGTAAGCTAGAAAGGCCAATAAAGATTTATGTTGAAAATGGTTATGTAGTAAAGATTGAAGGAGATAAGGCAGAGGTTTTGGATGAGGTTTTGGATTCTGCAGGAAAAGAAGCGAGGAATATTGCGGAATTTGGCATAGGGACTAATGAAAATGCAAAGATTACTGGCAATATACTGGAGGATGAAAAAGTAATTGGGACGTGCCACATTGCTTTAGGCAATAATGCTGGTTTTGGTGGTAAGGTTAATGTGCAGCTGCATATCGATGGAATCATTAAAAAACCGACAATTTTTGTAGATAATAAAAAAATATTGGATGATGGGAGATTATTAATTTAATCAACTTTAGCTATAAAAAATAGAGCTGTGCCAGAGCGGACTGAAGTAAAAATGGTGCATCTTGATTGCATTTTTTAAATATTATTCCGTCAAGATACACACCATTTTAATTGATGTCATTTCTTGCTTGTTCCCACCCACCTCCCCGTGAATTGCGAGCGACTCGCAGTTGCTCGTCGCGTTCACTAGGCACAACTCTATTTTTTGGATGAAGCAAATTTAATCAAAACCTTTTTAAATGTAAATATACTATAAATATGGAATGACTACAAAAGAAAAAAATATCTTGGATAGTGTAATATACAGCTATACCTCAAACACTAGCCAGACAGGTGAGGAAAACCAGATTCTTAAGGAGACTGTAAGCAAGTTAAAAGAAGAGCTTGACAAATTTAAAGTTCCTCCTTTAATGGTTTCTGAGGTTAGAAATGTCTTTGGGAAGGATGCCATAATAAGGCTGCCAAATGGCAATCAGTTCTATGTAAATATTTCTGAAGAATGCGGCAAGGTTAAGCCTGGGGATATGATTTTAGCAGACCAAAAAAACTTAACAATAATCAGAAAAATACCAACAACAAGGAAGTTTGATATAGAGAGTTTTGTAATAATGGAAAAGCCAAAGGTTTCCTGGGATAATATAGGTGGCTTGGATGATCAAGTACGAGAAATAAAAGAAGTTGTTGAACTTCCTCTAAAAAAACCAGAATTGTTTAAAAAAGTTGGTATTACGCCACCTAAAGGTATTTTGCTTTATGGAAGTCCTGGTACTGGAAAAACATTATTGGCAAAGGCTGTTGCTTCATCCACAAACTCTACCTTTATACAGATTGTTGCTTCTGAACTAGTGCAAAAATTTATAGGGGAGGGAGCAAAAATGGTCAAGGAAATTTTTGAGCTTGCAAGGAAAAAGGCTCCTTCTATTATTTTTATTGATGAATTAGATGCGCTAGCTTCTAAAAGGATTGAGATTGGAACTAGTGGGGAGAGAGAAGTAAATAGAACGTTTATGCAGTTGTTAGCAGAAATAGATGGTTTTAATCCTTTAGATAATGTAAAAGTTATAGGTGCTACAAATAGGAAAGATATATTAGATGCTGCTGTTATAAGGCCCGGGAGATTAGACAGATTGATACATATTCCATTGCCAAAAAATGAAGGCAGGTTAGAGATTTTGAAAATTCACAGCAAGAACATGACTTTAGGAAAAGATGTAGATTTGGACAATATATCCTCTCTAATGGAAGATCTATCCGGGGCTGAGATCAGGGCAGTCTGCACAGAAGCCGGGTATTTCGCAATAAGGGAAAATAGAGTAAAGATAACAAGAAAAGATCTTTTAAAAGGGATAGATAAGGTGAGGCAGGAAGAAGCAACGGAAGGGGAAGATTATATGAGGATGTTTGGGTAGGAGCTTCAAAATAATAATTTTATATAATACGTAAGTGTTCTTATAAAATATGACACAACAAATGGATATTGGTGCCGGGTATTCAGCAACGGTTGATTATGGAAATTTAGTACAGCGATATCAGTCACTTACCGAACATATTAGCAGCATAAAACGGTTTGAACAAGAGGGGAAAGTAAAAAAAGCATATTTAGGTGCTAAACGAGAACATCTAGGAACAGAAAATCACCATGATACTCAATTTATTCAAAACATGACAGGAGCTTATGATACTTGGGAACAACTCTGGCAATATAACTATAGAGCTAGGAGGGCTTTGGCTATTAGTTCGGCTAATGACCTTCTAAGACTCATTGCTGACTATAGGGGTAATTTCCCTAGCGAGTTAGTCCAAAGATTAAATCCTGAATTAGAGGGTATAGAAGCTGGGTGCCAGATCGCATTGGGATTGCCATCAAGTATGGAATAAATTTTAAATTTGTATTTCTCTTTTTTAGAAAAATGTGTGCTCGTCAGTTACTTCCGTCAGTCATCCTTTCGTCCTAGGGTGTTCACCAACTCATCGCACAGTACAATAGTAATACATTATATTTTATAAATTTTACTACATAACCTTAAAATCCACACAAATTCTATTAACTCTAGGAGAAAACTGACCGCATTTTACAATATTTAGAATTTTACATTGTTTTTTATTATTTTTACATTCTTGTTTAATTATTTTGATTATATTTTCATACTTGTCTTCTTCAGCAAAATTATAGAAATGAATTATTCCATTTCTTTTTATTTTATTTAATGCTAAATTAAGGAAATTCTCTGCTCCTTTAGGTAGAGGCATTATTATTCTATCAAATTTTTTATTCAATTTTGGCAATATTTTTTTAACATCTCCAAGAAATAATTTGATTTTATCATTAATTTTATTTAATTTTATATTTTCTAATGCATATTTATGTGCTGTTGGATTTATTTCAATTCCTATGATATTTTTTGTTTTTGTATTTTTTGAGATAACTAATGGATATATACCGCAGCCTGAAAACATTACTAATATTGTTTCATTATTTTTTACTTGTTTGAAAATCCTTTTTCTTTCCTCACTCAACCTAGGAGAGAAATATATTTTTTCAACATTTAATTTTAATCTTACATTATTTTCTTTATGTATAGTTTCTTTGTTGTTTTCTCCTGCTAATAGTTTTAACTTTAGTGTTCTATATTTTCCGGAATATTTTTTTGTTTTTTTGTATATTGATTTAATATTTTTATAATTTTTTATTATTGTATTTCCTATTGTTTTTTCTTTTTTTAGTAATTGTTTAGGAAATTCAGAGAAAATAAGAATATTTCCTATGATATCATAAGATGACGGAACTAGGTTTAATTCTTTTTTTGATAATTTTTTTCTTAATATATCTTTTAATCTATTTGACATTCTAGAAATCTCCAAGTGATTTTTGCTGTTTCTTTGATGTTTCTTTTTTTAGTTTCTCTAATGTATTTTTTACCCTTTGTTCTGAGAAATCGTATTTGTCAACAAGAAGCTTATACAAACTTTCATTTTCAATATCATTCCATTTTAAATCATATTTATCTGTTGTGGGTATCTTCTTGATTAAGTAATAAACCTCCGTCCATGGAAAATCAAAATAGCTATTCCATTTTATTTCTTTGAACAAAGAATCAAAATCTGATTTATGTTGTTTAACAAGTTTTAATGCATTTTTTGGGCCTATGCCTTTAATGCCTCCAGGATTGTAATCTGTACCTATAATCATTGCTAGTGCGATTAACTGATTTTGGTCTATGCCTAAATTATTGAGGTTTTCTGACAAATCTATTAGCTCTGGTTTTATTGTTTCGTATGCTATTGATTTACCTTTTTTTCTTCTGCCAGATATGGATAAATTCCTTACTAATCTTGTGGATCCATGGATTAAAGAGTCGAAATCTTGAGATCCAACTGCAAAACCCTTGTTTTTTTTAACCATATATGCAGCTTGGGCTTCTCCCTCTGAAGGAGCTTGCACAATTGGGAGTCCTAACAAAGATATTAGTTCTTTTGATTCTTCTACCATATCTTTACTTAATCTTGAGGTTCTGGAAGCATATTTTTTCATTTCTTCTTTATCTTCTCTCTTTTTTGCTTCAAGATATTTTTTCTCTGCTTCTAATTTCAATGCATTTCTTTTTTCATTTTCTTTTTGTTTTAACTTTGGTGGTTTTCCATCAAATACAAAAACTAGTTTGATGTTTCTTTGCATTAGATTTGTGGTTCTTGAAAATAAACCAACCAAATGAGAAGTTATGTTTCCCTTAGAATCCATAAGTGGTGTTCCGTCTATTCCCCTTATTATAGTCAAAAACTGGTAAAGGATGTTATATGCATCCAAAATTATTATTTTATTTTTTAAATAATCCAAATCTATTTCTTTTGATATTATAAGGTCTTTGAATGCAACTCCCATTTTTATTATATAGCAAACATACTAATTTTGTAATATATTTATATGTTTGCTATATCAGGAGGAACTAAACTATTTTTATGGATACCAACGAAGTTGGTACCGAAAATCTTTGATTTTCAAGTATTTAGTTCTTCCGCTATATATTTTTTATTATTATATTTTTAAACTCGTTTTTTAACATTTCATTTGTCTTTTTCGTTAGAGTTCCATTAGTTAAAAATAGAAGTGGAAGGTTTTTTGATTGTGCGTGGATTAATGCAGAACTTAAATCGGCTTCATTAATTTTCTTCTTGTTTTTTGCTTTGCAGAAATATTTTAGATTGCCAATAGAGGTTTGTATTTCAATTATAAAATCTATCTCAAGACCCTTCTTTATATTATTTGTATTTATTATGTTTATATTATTTGTATTTAAGAAACCTTGGGATTGTTTTAGAAATGAATCTTTATCAATTGTTTTTTTAATTTTTTTGGTTGGCTCTTTTTGTATTTCTTCTTTTGGTCTTTCTATTGATTTTTCTTGTGAAATTCTTTCTATTGATTTTTCTGGTGTTTTCTCTGGTGTTATTTCTTTTTCTGCTGATAATTTGTCTTTTATTAATAACTCTGCTTCCTTGTTATCAATCAAATACCATTTCCAAAATATTTCTATATTATTTTCATAATTCACTTGCAAAGGTATTGCAAAGTCTTTTATTTGCCTTAATGCTACCCTTATAGCTGGCTCTTGGTTTAAGTCCTTCAATATCTTGTTTTGTGACAATAAATCGTATGCTTTCCTCTCCATTCCATTTAAATTGTCTGTAAAATTTTGAAGTTTGTTCTCTTGGCCCGGAAAATAATATAATGGGGAACCTCCTACTTTAAGATTAGATATCTTTATTTTTTTTGCTGTTAGCAGCTCGGAAAGCCTCGCAGAAGTCATCAATATAGTTTCATTTATTTCTTTTGAAGCTTGCACAGGTAAAATTGGACCTTTTTCTTTAACAATTGCTAATATCCTTTCATTTACCTCCATAATTGATTGTAAAGAACTAAATTTTAAATATGTTTTGATGTTTTACGGATTTTAAGCGATATCCCAAATAATTTCATTCTTAAACCCCCTTTTTATAATCAAATCTTCATTTAACATTCTATTTAGGTGAGGCATTATCCCATTTATAGTAAATAACAATTCATTAGCAAATTGCATTGTTTTTGAAGGTTTAAACTCTAAGATTTTAAGAATCCTATCTTCGATGTAATTTGGATCTCTTGTTCTTTGTTCTCTGTTTCTTGTTTGTATGGCAAATTCTAAATTTCTTGATTTTTGAGGATGAGAAAATCCTATTAAATTTTTGAATTTTAAATATTCCTTTGTTGGAATGCCTAAAGTGACTTTGTCTTTTTTATGGATATATTTTTTGTGTGTATAATGGTGAACCCTTACATTGCTGGTTTTTATATCTACTGAATTTAATAATAACTTGGTTTCTCTCATTATGTTAACATTATGTATCCCTACTACTAATTGTACTGTCATTGATCCATCATCATCAAATAATGCTTGTAAAAAAGCGGTTTTACATTCTAAAGAAGCTGTGAAAATTTGTTTAGGTATTCTATCGGGAAAAGTAAATTGTATATCAAAAAAATCTGAAAGAATATCTGTTACGGCTTTAGGAAAAGTTACCATCGGTACACTACCAAAATGTGTTTCGGATGTTTCAACCTTACCAAATAATTTTAAATTTTTCCTAAAGTTATCTCTTAATGCTTGGCAAGAATTTCCGTAATAGGGTGTTCGTCTTTTTGGTGCACTACCGTCTGCTATTATATGTGCAATAATGTTGTATAATTGTGGTGATTCGTGTATTGGTATTTTTGGATTTTTAACTTCTAGTCCGTTTCTTACACTGATAGCCGCTATATTTTTTCTAATTTTTTAATAAAAGGTAAATCCAATATGTGAATTGTTTTCTTTAAGAAGTTTACTGGGATGTATTGACGATATTTTATATTGCGTGCCATGCTAAAAGCATCCTCATAGTGTCTTATGGCTGCGAGAGATATTCCTAGATTTTTTGCAGCTTTTCTTTTACTTCCATAAAAAGAATAAATTTTATTAAAATATAATTTCCTCATGTCTTCTTTTATTAAAAAGTAAATAGTATCTGGAAAATTCCATAAGTGAATAGATAATTCCCTGTTTTCTTTAATTTCTTTATTATTTGAATTCATTTTAAATCACCAACTTTATGTTTTGGTGAATTTTTCTTAAATGGTTTTGGTAATCACATTACAAAATCATAATTTGGAAAATGAACTATTTTTATGGGATTTAAAATTGAATGAAAGTTAAAACAAAGAAATTAATAGAACAACTAGTTTATAAATCTGACGGGCGAATGTCCAGTGGGTTTTTTATGGACGCAACCAACGTGTCTCCCAATAGCTCACGCTTGACTCCTCATCAACCACAGCCAAGAGCAATCTTTTTTTGGTTGAATGTGCAACTCTATTCTTTGCTGCAAACTCATACCAGGTTAATGTTGAACTTTCATAAACTGGGTAGACAATCCATTTTGCATGGTCTTCTCCTGGTTTTACTCCCCTATCATACACTCTAAAATCTGCACCGAATTTTAATGCGGTTTTTATTATATAACCACGATTCCTTATATCTTTGTAAACACAAAATCTCACCCAAAAATTTGGTTCTTGTTTTTTTGCTTTTTTGAAAAATCCATCAAAATCCATCTTCTTGGTTTTGCTTTTATATATCTCAATAGTGTTCTTCTCCATAAGGTATAGGGACTCTGTTAATGAGAGCTGTAATTTTCCATTATCAAGCAAAGTACCATATCTACTTTGATTGTATAATTCCCTTGATGCGTCTGAAATTTCAGTTAAGACTTTGTCACCAACAAAGTCTGCTCTGATTTTTTGTAGTTTTTCTTCCTTATCTTTGCTTTCAGATTTCTCCTCTGTTTTTGTCATTTTTAGCTATAAAGAGTTTTTTGCTTTACTTAAAAATGTTGTTGTTTTTTAAGAGAGAAGGTTTAATTAATTTCAATATGGAAAATATATTTTAATAATGTAAAAGTTCGTCTGATTTCCCATTATACAAACATTTGGAATTACTTTTTAATTATTAAACATTTATTTTAATTAAAAACTTTGCCTTTATACAACAAATTTCAATAATAATGAGGACTCAAAGACGGTTATTTGCTCGCAAGCTCGCAAATGCCCTATTCCAAAAGGACAATATCACTTTGAGCGTGAACCTACTAACCATAAAATTCCCCCATATATGGTTATGATTAAGCTAGGTATACCTATAAAAACTATTGAATATATTAAGCTAAAACCAGATGGGTCAGGACCAAAAAAAATACTTACAAAAGACACAAATCCGAAAAAAAGGATCATACCACCAAAGAAAAGTCCTTTTCCTACGGCTATCTTTTTAGGTAAATCTCTTTTAAGATAATATATTATTAGAAGCATAGGTATTGAAATTAATGAACTTAAAACTACTAAAATAAAAAAAGTCCTAATCAAATCTCCAATCGGGGGAGCACTATAGGCTCCAATAACGTTTCGTATGAAGCCAGATATTACAACAGGAAGAAAAATGAGTATCCATACAATAATTGTGATTATTTTAAGTTTTTTAATAGTACTTTGATTTTCTTGCATTTTAAATACATAAACTTAGTATACTTAAATAATTATCTTAAAGCATTTAGTATCGTTTTGTTAATAGCAATTAGTTTTATCTTGTCCCTTCTTTCGATTCAAATGTATAGGTACTCGTCATGTCTTGGAGTTTTTACAAGTAAAAAGGATAAAAAATTTGTGATTCCAAATGTCTGCGCAAAAGCTTTAATAATGGGAAGGATTATATTATGATACAGATCACTACATATAAAATGCAAATACTATTTTTGGGCACTTCTTCGATGGTGCCTACTAAGGAAAGGAATCAAAGTGGTGTTTTAATTAGTTATAAGAATGAAAGAATTCTTGTGGATTGTGGGGAAGGGACACAAAGGCAGTTGAAGATTTCTGGGGCAAAGTTAACAAAGGTTACAAAGATTTTGATAAGCCATTGGCATGGTGACCATGTTTTAGGATTGCCTGGATTGATACAAAGTATGAGTGCAGCTGGTTATGAAAAGACATTAAGGATTTATGGTCCTAAAGGATCAAAAAAATTTATGAGGAAATTGTTTGAGGTTTTTGTGTTTGACAGAAGGATAAAAATTGAGGTTAATGAAATTAAGAGAGGAAAATTTTTTGAAAACGATGATTTTATTTTAGAAGCGGAACCTTTGAAGCATAATGTTGAGACTTTAGGATATAGTTTGAGAGAGAAAGATAAAAGAAAAATAAATTTGAAATATATAAAAAAGATCGCATCATTTCCTTCAGGGCGATATTGGATGAAACGCATACGCCCGGAGATAAAGTAATTCCATTCTATGATATGAGTGTGCTCGGGACTGCCAAAACTCTTCGCGGGTTTAGAGAAGGTAGGTTCAGAGATTTTGGCTCGCTTCTGTTTAATATTGAATACCGTTATCCTATTTGGGATACTTGGGACGGAGTCGTGTTTCTGGATCAAGGTGAAGTCTTCAAAAACCTGGGAGATATTTCCATCGGAGGATTTCATAGGGGATATGGATTTGGAATCAGATTACGTACAGCAGAAAGTTTTTTAGCCAGAGCTCAGCTTGGTCGCAGTAAAGAGGGATTGAGATTTATTTTACAGTTTACACAGATTTTTGATTAATCTTTAATTGGAATTATGTAAGTGAATAAGATTAAAATATTACTTCTTTTATTACAAGGTCTCTTATACCTGAGCTGTACCTCTACTACCGAAAATTTTGAAAGTAGCCCGGTATGGGAGGATTTGGACAGAG
>JADFLA010000007.1:40037-40918 GCA_022564635.1 Nanobdellota archaeon
GAACCGGTACCGGAGCCTGTAGAAGTTGTTGAAAATCAAATATGGGATATTGTCGATCACACATTTTTTTATGAAGTAGGAAAAGGACTTGATCCGGTTTGGACTTCCAGGAAATTAGGCAATTTATTAGGTGTTTCCGGTAGGAAGGAAGCAGATAATCTCAACTCATTGGATGATGTTCCAAATTCCAGCTGGTATACAAAAGGACATTTTCATAATAGGCTCAGCTTCGAGGAACTCGTTATAGGTCCTAATACGACAAAAGGACCCGATACGTCAAATTTAATGGTTATAACACGAGGAAAGTTTGAAGGCGGTACTCCCGGATTCACAATTAAGGACAGCCGGGGTGACGTTTATATAATGAAATTCGACGCAGCTGGCTACATCGAGATGGGATCCAGCGCCGAGGTGATATCTACAAAAATATATCACGCGGCGGGCTATAATGTTCCACAGAATTTTGTGTTTTATTTCGATCCCAAAAAAACTGGTAGTTGGCGAAACCGCAAAAATTGCCGGTAAAGATAAAATTAAACGCAAGATGACCCAGCAGGATGTGGATGAAATGTTGAAGGGGAGAGCATCGAAAGAGACAGGGTTGATCAGAGGCGGAGCCAGTAAATTTCTTCCCGGCAAACCGATAGGGCCATTTGAGTTTCATGGAAGAAGAGTAGATGATCAAAATGACCGGGTTGAGCACGAACATCGCCGAGAATTAAGAGGAATGAGAATCATCGCCTCCTGGCTGAATGGCTCACGAGAGCACCCTGAAACGGTAGGTTTCTATCCACGACCCGCCGAACCGAACGATGAGCTGCCCCATCCTCACGCCATCCTCGTCGAGAGCCCTCAGTCTAAAGGCGTAGAACTTGTCCGGC
>JADFLA010000051.1 GCA_022564635.1 Nanobdellota archaeon
AATCAATAGAAGAAGCTAAGGCTTCTTTAATTTCCAACTTTACTCTTTCAGAAGGGCAAAGCATAGCAATTTTAGAGATGCGCTTGCAGCGTTTAACTTCTTTGGAGCAGGAAAAAGTCAAGAAAGAACATCAAGATTTGCTGAAATTAATAGCAGAATTAAAAGTTATTTTAGAATCGCCGCAAAAAATTCTTGACATAATTAAACAAGAATTACTAGAACTAAAACAGAATTATAGTGATCAAAGAAGAACAGAAATCTTAGATACAGAAGTAACAAGCTTTGAAATGGAAGATATAATAGAGGAAAGTAAGTGTGTTATAACTATTACCCATTCTGGCTATATAAAAAGACAACTTTTGCAGACTTACAGGCAACAAAGACGCGGTGGTAAAGGTCTTATAGCAACAACCACAAAAGAAGAGGATTTTGTAAGAGATATCTTTATTGCAAGCACTCATTCTTACATACTCTTGTTCACAAATAAAGGTAAAGTACACTGGGTAAAAGTATATGATATACCTGAAGCATCAAGGCAAGCAAGAGGAAAAGCAATTGTTAATCTATTGAATCTCCAAAGCAATGAAAAAGTAACTGCATATATTCCGATTAAAAACTTCGATCCAAACAAATATCTAATAATGGCAACGAAAAATGGAACAATAAAAAAGACGAGTCTCGCATCTTACTCCAATCCAAGAAGAGGAGGAATAGTAGCCATTACGCTAGATCCAAATGACGACTTAATTAATGTAAAGCTAACCGATGGAAACAAAGAAATTATTGTAGCTACAAGAAATGGCATTGCAGTTAGATTTAATGAAAATAATGTTAGAGCAACAGGAAGATCTTCTCAAGGAGTAAGAGGAATTAAACTTTCACAAGATGACTATGTTATTGGAATGGTTGTAGCAACTGATGATAAAACATTGCTTACTGTAACAGAAAACGGTTATGGAAAAAGAACAAAAATTTCTGATTACAGATTGATAAACAGAGGTGGTTCAGGCGTAAGAAATATCATCTGTTCTGAAAGAAACGGTAAGGTTGTATCAATAAACTCTGTATCTGAAGAAAATCAAATAATGCTCATAACAAAAAACGGCATCACTATAAGAATGCCCATTTCCCAAATTCATGTCATAGGGAGGAATACACAGGGTGTAAGATTGATTAATTTACATGAGAATGATAAGCTTGTAAGTGTGGCTAAGATTGTTAAGGAATAAAATTAAATCCTCACTTCTTCTCCACAACGTCCTTAATAAAAAACTTGACAATCCTCAAAACAACAGAAGACAAGACAATAGAGTAAAGCATAAATGCCAGAGAAAGATTAAGTATTATTCCCATACCTTCTATCCCTAAAGTAGCAAGTGAAAAAACAACAACCGCAACAGCAATACCTTTCTGCACATTCAATGACATGAATATTTTTTCCTTGAATGTGAAATTTATTCCTCTTAATGATAATATTATGGAAAAGAATCTTATTAGCAGATACAATAAAAATAAGATTAAAGATTTTATAAAGAAATCAAGACTAAAAGGAATAGCAATTACCATTCCTATAAGCACAAAAACCAATATTTCCAAAGAATTTGAAAAAACAGAAGCAAACTCCTTAAGTTGAAATTTCTGCTTTAGATAAACATTGCCAAACAAAAGCCCCATTGAAGTAACAGCTAAAACACCATTGCCATCCAAATTCTCAGCAATAATATAAGCCAGCAAGGCAGAAGTAATTACAGCCAATGGACTCAATACCAAGGAATATGCCTTCCTCATGAATTTGAACATAATCAGCCCTATCAAGACACCGGAACCAATGCCAACTACAAACTGCTGCAGCAAAGGAACAAACTGCTCTATAAATTTTGATATTACAAGCTCGTCCGTTAACGTCACTTTTAAGTCGAGTATAATAAATGGCAGCAAAACAACTAAAGGGGTATTTAACAACGATTCCAGCCCCAAAAAATCAAACACCCGATTTTTAATGTTCTTAAACATAGACAATACTACTGCTGGACTTGTACCTGCCATCAGCGATGCAAATACCAATGCAAGAAAAATAGACTTTACATCAAAAATAAACATTGTAAAAGCAGTCAAAAAAATTAAATTAAAGATCAAAAATACCAAAGATAGCCATAATGTATGCAGGGAAAAATAATCTACTTTCTTTAAGCTAAATCTAGATGATGAATCAAAAACAATCATAACCAAGGCTAGAATGCTTATCCCAGTAATAAAAAGTTCTGGGAACTCTATAAGAGGTCCTCCTCTATAATCTACTCTTCCCAATCCAATACCTATAAACAAAAGCAGCAGAATATTAGGAATCTTAAGTTTCTGGCTTACAATAGATGTCAATAAACCTATAAGTAAAATAATTGCAAGATAAGTCAAAAGCAGCAAAGCACTAGTCATTCATACACCTCTTTAATATTTTTTATAAAAAAGCACATATAAATAGTTATCGTAAAAAACTAAATCTTTTTATAGATACAAAAATAACTAAAAACTATGAAAAAGCTGCTTTCAGAAGTTATTAATGAGATAAAGCCAAGTAATGAATATGAGAAAGAGATATTAGGCAAAGCAAATAATATAATTTATAAGATAAATAAAAATATAAAAGATGCAAAAGCTGTTCTAGGAGGTTCTGGAGCAAAGGGCACTTGGCTAAAAACTTTTGATGCTGACGTCTTTGTTAAATTCAATTATAATAAATTTAAAGATAAAAGCGATAAATTATCAGATAATCTAGAGAAATTCCTAAAAAAGAATTTCAAAATAACAAGATTACATGGATCAAGAGATTATTTTCAGATTAAAAAAGGCAAATTTACTTTTGAAATAGTACCAATCCTTGACATTAAAAGATCAGAACAAGCAAAAAATATAACTGACGTTTCTCCACTACACTCAAATTTTGTTCTAAAACATAAAAAACTCATTGATGAAATGAGGCTTACAAAGCAGTTTTTCAAAGCAGCAGATGTTTATGGAGCTGAAAGCTATATCCGCGGCTTCAGTGGCTATGTTTGCGAAATTTTAACTGTTTATTATGGTTCTTTTTTGAAATTAATAAGAGCAATACCAAAGTGGAAGGAAAAAACAGTTATCGATGTAAAAAAATTCTATAAGAAAAAAAATGTTTTTACTGAGATAAACAAATCAAAATTAACAAGCCCATTAATAGTAATAGACCCAGTACAAAAAGATAGGAATGCTGCTGCCGCTCTTGATCAAGAAAAATTTGAAGTCTTAAAGCATAGGGCAAAAGAATTCTCAAAAAAACCCTCAAAGAAATTTTTCGAGATAAAACTTTTGACAGAGAATGATATAATAAAAAAATTCCAGAAAAACAAACTCATAATGCTTAAAGCCAAGCCATTAAACAAGAAAGAAGATGTTGCCGGAGCAAAAATGCTTAAAGCATTTCATTTTATCGAAAAAAATTTGATTTTTAACGGTTTTAATATTATTGAAAGCGATATGTTGTGGCATGCTAAAACCAGTTCTTTGTTTTATTATGCCCTTGAAAAAGATAAACTGCCAAAAACAATAGCTATACCAGGACCACCATTGAAAATCAAACGACATGTATTATTATTCAAAAAATCTCATAAAAAAACATTTGTTAAAAATAAAAGAATATTTGCTATAGAAAAGAGAAAGTTTTCTAATGCACGAGATTTAATTAAAAATATTATTAAAACTACTAATGTTAAAGACAATATAAATAAAATTGAAATTATTAAATAAAATAATTAAAAATTGATTATCCTAAATTAAGATGCAAGCGGTTATTTTAGCAGCTGGAAAATCTACAAGAACCTATCCACTCACACTAACAAAACCAAAGTCATTGCTTAAAGTCGCTAACAAAACAATTCTAGATTATAATTTGGAGGCTCTTAAAGATTTAGCAGGTGAAATAATTATAGTTGTAGGTTATAAAAAAGATATGATTAAAGATTTCATCAAAAAAAATTATTCAAATTTAAACATTAAATTTATTGAACAACATTCGCAATTAGGAACAGGACATGCAGTATCTATTCTTAAAGATCATATAAAAAATAAATTTATCCTTTTAATGGGGGATAATATCTACTCAAAGAAGGATATAAATGAAATAACAAAACATCAATATTCTATTCTTGTAAAAAAAGTAAAAAACCCCGAGTTTTTTGGTGTCGTAAAAGAAAAAAATAATGTTTTAGTTGATATAATTGAAAAACCAAAAGAATTCATATCCAATCTAGTTAATTGCGGTTTATACTCATTTGACAAAAAAATATTTGGTATCATTGAAAATATTAAAAAATCTGAAAGAGGAGAATATGAACTTACAGATGCAATAAAAAATATTTCTATGAAAAATAAAATTTATTGTGTAAAAAGTTATTTATGCTTACAAATAAGTTTTCCTTGGGATTTATTAGATGCTGACAAAGAATTAAGAAGAAATAATAATATACTTGGAAAAAATTCAAAAATAAAAGGTATTGTAAAAAATTCAACCATTGGAAATAATTCCATAATAAATGGAAATGTAAAAGATTCAATAATAATGAATAATACCATTATTGATAAAAATTCTATTATTGAAGATTCTATTATTGGAGAAAATGTATATTTTAATGGAAAAATAATTGCCAAAAATAATGTTTATTCAGTTGTTAAAAATAAAAAAATAAAAGTGGATAGATTAGGGGCAATAATAGCTGACAATGTAAAGGCAAATAATGTTACTATAAATCCTGGCTGCAAAATATGGCCAAATAAAAAAATAACCGGAAATATTACTCATGATATAAAATAAATTAAATAAATAATATTAAATTAATTAAACGGTGTTATTATGAAAGCTATTGTTAATAAAATAAAAGGATTTCATCTTTATACATTTGGACTTCCAAGAAGACTATATGACTGGGTTCTTTCATGGGCCCATAAAAAATATTCTTCTGCAGCCTTATTTGTCTTAGCTTTTTCAGAATCATCATTTTTCCCTGTGCCACCAGATGTTCTACAAATAGCATTATCCGTATCAAAGCCAAAAAAATCATTCTTTTATGCATTAATAGCCTCTATTGGATCTGTTTTAGGAGGAATTCTAGGATATTTTATTGGATTATTTCTTTTTGATACAATAGGCAGCTTAATAATAAACTCACTAGGTTATCAAGCCCAATTTAATTCAGTAGGAGATCTATACAAATCTTATGCATTTCTAGCTATTTTAGTATCAGCATTTACTCCAATACCTTACAAAGTCTTTACCATAGCAGCAGGATTCTGGCAAGTTGGCTTATTGCCTCTAATAGCAGCATCTATTATTGGAAGAAGCGCAAGATTCTTCTTAGTAGCCACGCTTATCCATTTTTTTGGCCCTAAGATAAAAGAATTCATCGATAAATACTTTAACCTGCTTACTATGATTTTTATTATTCTGCTTATTGGAGGATTTTTAATAGTAAAATATATTTTATAAATCTATATTAAAATGGAAAAAAGAAATATAGAAATAAAGAGAAAATTCTTGCATTTATTTTTAGGAATTATACTGGTTGCTTTGCTTATGTTTGGATTTGTGGGAAAAATACATGTATTTTTTATGATAATAATTACGGTTATAATTTCCTTCTTGAGCAAAAAGCATAAGATTCCGGTAGTATATTGGTTCCTGAAAAATTTTGAAAGAGAGGAAAACTTAAAAAAATTCCCTGCAAAAGGATTCATATTTTATCTTATCGGGGCTTTTTTGGTGTTATTATTTTTTCCTCTAGACATAGCAATGCCAGCCATACTTGTCTTAGCATTTGCAGACTCCATAGGACATTTATTTGGAATTAAGTTTGGTAAAATACCGCATCCATTTGTAAGCACAAAATTCCTAGAAGGATGGATTGCTGGCTTTATTGCTGGTTTTATTGGAGCCTTTATTTTCGTTCCATGGCCTCAAGCCCTAGCAGCATCTTTCTTTGCAATGCTAGTAGAAGGAATTGAAATTAAGATAGGAGCTGACGAAATTGACGATAATCTGATTATACCCTTAGTTGCTGCAATTGCTATTTGGGGTGTTAGGGTTTTGTTTTAAAAATATAAAATCGAGGTATGAATAATATTGAATTTAACGATGTTAGACAAGTCTACTAGGACCATGTATGACTCAGGGAGCACCTAGAACCTATTCATCCTAAAGCGAGAAATATCATATTGGGTTTCGCCACTAATAGCTAAATCAGATAGAATTTTTCCAATAAGAGGTGCAAACTTAAATCCATGTCCTGAAAATCCTGCTCCAATAATTACTCTATCATTTAATTTATCAATAATAAAATCTTCGTCAGAAGTCATGCTGTAGAAACAAACTTTTGTTTTGACAACTTCTGTATCGGCTAGATCTGGAATGAATTTTCTAAAGAATGACTTGCATGATTCAATAAAATCTTCTGAAACTTTTCTATCGTCTTCATCAGGATCAACAACTTTACCTGGTAGATGATTTGAAACTTTTACAGCATCAATTCCATGAATGGGAAAACCATAAAACCCTTTATCCAAATAACCAAAGAGAGGAAACTTATCTTTTGTAAAATTTTGAATATTTTTTGGCTTGAAATAAACAAGTTGTTGTTTCGTTATTGTAATTGGAACATCGATAAGTTTTGAAGTCCACACTCCGCACGTAACAACAAGTTTCTTGAATTTTATATTTTTACCATCTAAGAAAACTGTATCATTTTCAATACGGATTACTTTGGCATTTTCTAAGATTAAAACACCATTCTTTTTTGCTCGCTCAACAAACGACTCAACCACTGATGAAGCTTCCAAAACACCTCCATGATGATCTAAAACACCCAACTTAGCAGAAAACTGTGGAAATCTTTTTTTCAGATCTTTCTCGTCTAACAAATCAACTGGATGATCCAATTTCTTGAGTGTCTTATAGCATTTCAATGCATAGTTTTCTTTACTTTCAGCAATGAGAAGCTCACCACATTGAAAATAGAATTGTCTTCCTGTTTCTCTCTCAAATTCTTTCCATAACTTTAAACTTTCTACTGCAAGATTGGTGTAAAACTCATCATCACCATATTCATATCGAAAAACACGAGAATAATCTTGAGAAGAATTCAAGGTGTTCTTTACTCTAAATTGGTCTAAAAGAAGGATTTTCTTTCCATATTTTGAAAGGTAAAATGCCGTAGCAGCACCCATCACTCCAGCTCCAACAATAACTATATCATATTCCATAACATTAGAGATTTCTCGCTGATTTTTAAATACTTCGTCCTGGCGCCCCCGAGTAATATGTCATTTAACAATATATCTACAAATTCCTTTATATTTTAGATTTTATAGAAATTCCAATCAAAATCCCCAAACCTTTATAAAACTGCAAAACTTACCCCTAAGTCTAAATAAAAATGAACACTAAAGAATTAAATAAAAACTTATTACATGAAAAAGACCCTTTTACAGATATAATTGGTCAGGATATGGTAAAGAAAGCTATAAAATCAGCTTTATTGTCTGACAGACATATAATCCTAGTAGGACCGCCGGGAATTGGAAAAACAACTTTGGCAAAAAACATAGCAAAACTATTAGGAAAAAAAATCCCTTTTATACGTATACAAGGCAGTCCTGATTTAACAGTTGAAGATTTATTAGGTGATATAGATCCAATTAAAGCCCTGAAATATGGTCCATTAAGCATAGAAGCATTTACAAAAGGAAAAATTTTCAAAGCAGATAAAGGAATTTTATTTTTTGACGAATTAAACAGATGCCCTGAAAAGGTACAAAATGCTTTGCTGCAAGTTCTGGAAGAGAAAAAAGCTACTATAGGAAGCTATGATGTTGATTTTGACATTGACTTTATATTTATAGGGACAATGAATCCAGAGGATACATCAACAGAAAAGCTTTCAGATGTTTTACTAGATAGGTTTGACCTAATATATATGCATTACCCTGAAAACATTGACATAGAAAAGGAAATAATAATAAAAAAAGGAAAAAAAATTGACAATGCAAATGTCAGCAATAAATTATTAGAACTAATGACCTATTTTGTAAGATTATTGAGAGAAGATAAAAATTTAGAGAAAAAACCCTCTGTACGTGCATCATTAGGTTTATATGAAAGGTCACAATCAAATGCTATTTTAAACAAAAGAAGCTCAATAACTTTTAACGATATAAAAGATGTCGTTATCTCAGTAATAGCACATAGAATAAGACTAAAACCTTCTATTAAATATTTACAAAGCCCTGAAGCATATATAAAAGAACAGTTTGAAAAGAATATTGTAGAAGATGATGTTTTAGAAGAAAAAAAAGGTGATTTACTTTGACAGCCAGCAACAAATACATGAAAAAGAGGAAATAGAAGAGCTTACAGGTAAACTTTCTTTCCAAAAATTAGAAAATAAATTAATGCATTCTGTTCTGGAAAATGACAAAGAAACAATAGAAAAAGGGAAACTAATAAGCGATTCCATAAATCAAGGCCTGAATTCTTTTACACCGGATTTAATTTATCAACAATTAATAAAAAATTATTCTATGGCAAAACATATCTTTGGTCCTTCTTTGTTAAAGCTAGCTACTGGTTATAATCCAGATTATATTAAAAAAAACATCAATATTCCAGAGTTTCAAAAAGAACTAAGATTTAGGATCCAAAAAAATATTGAAAAATTAAAAGAAGAAGGTTTGTTAGGAAAAGATAATGAAATAAGTGATAAAGGAATAGAGTTAGCTTCTTTAGTAATGTATTTTGAAGAATTGGATAAGATTATACCAAAAGGAATTTCAGGAGAAAAAATACATAAATATGCTTCAATATATGGAAGCAAAGAAGATGTCAGAAATTATAAAAAAAGCGACAGATACAGAGACATAGCAATAAAAAAATCAGCTAAGCTTGCAATAAGGCGTGGTCACACTAAACTGTATGAAAAAGATCTAAGAGTTTATGAAAGACAAAGTCACGGTCAAAGTTATATTGTCTATGCTTTAGACGCTTCTGGAAGCATGAAAGGCGCAAAGATAGGTGCTTGCAAAAGAGCAGGAATCGCATTAGCTTACAAAGCAATTGATGAAAAAGATAAAGTTGGTTTGATAGTTTTTGGCTCTGAAATAAAAACAGTAGTAGAACCTACACAAGATTTCTCTTATTTATTGAAAAACATTGTAGGTGCAAGAGCTTCCAGAGAGACAGACTTAGTAGCTTCATTAAGAAAAGCAATAGAATTGTTCCCTAATGAAAATATAACCAAACATTTGATCTTGATAACAGACGCACTACCAACAACAGGAAAAGAGCCGGAAAAAGAGACATTACAAGAAGTTTCTATTGCCAGAAACAAAGGTATTACTATCTCGTTAATTGGAATTAATCTGAATGAAAAAGGAAAGCAATTAGCTGAGAAAATTGTTGAGCTGGGACAAGGAAAACTGTATGTTGTTAAGGATGTTGAGAATGTTGATAAGGTTGTTTTGGAGGATTATTATGGCATCTAAATTCTATGCTCATGTATTTTGATATGTTGGGGTCTTTTGGTGCTGAAATAAATAAATTTCATTTCCATTACCAATGTCCATTACATTGGTTCCGACTTCATTATTAGGATTAAATTGCTTTCTAAATAGCAATTGTAAAAATTTTGTCCCTTCTCCTTTAATTTGAAGTATTATTGGATTAAATT
>JADFLA010000052.1 GCA_022564635.1 Nanobdellota archaeon
CTCACTATCTCACAACCAAAATCTTCCAGCTCATGAATCTGTTTTACAGTTGAATCTACATCAGTTGTATCAGTAGTGGTCATTGACTGTATCGAAATAGGAGCATCTCCACCAATATACAGTTTTCCTACTTTAACTTTCCTTGATTTTCTTCTTTGCATTTTAAATTAAAGATTATAATTAATATTATTATTTTTAATAGATTTTTTATTAATGAAGAAAAGAATTTAAGCTATTTTAAAAATATATTGATTCTATTTCATTCTTATATCCAAAATTGGCTTTCTGCCCATGAAGCCAGTATCTATTTCATGCCAGAACTTTATCTTTTTCTCGCCAAGTTTCCAGCATAATAAGATATCTCTTCGCTCAAACTTTTGATAAAAATCTACAAGCCCTGTTTCAAGATCTTTTATTATACAACCTAAGTCCTCAAGTTGTTCTATGTTTGAATAAAACTCATAAGAAAGTTTATGGAATTCCTTGTTTGTATTTGTAATTCGCCTTAAATTACTATAATCATCATTATAATCTTCTATTTCTATTGAATTTAATAATTCAAGCGCTTTATTCAATCTTATAGTTCTTCTTAAAATTTTTTCTATTTGAGGCAATAATTCCTCTGCTTCTTCAATTGTAAAATATTTCTTCGAAAATTCTTGTTTTGCAATATTAATCTTAGTCATTTTTGATCTACAATTTAATTTATTCTTTATAAAGTTTTTGAATAAGTATTTAAATCAATTAAATTCAAAACAAAAAATGAAGCACACGCTAAAAATAACCCTATTATTAGTATTCATTTTCTTAATAACACAGGTAATAGGACTTTCTATAACCAACGAATATATTGACCATCAAAAAACTATTGAAACCAAAAAGGTTACTTTTGAAGATTTGCCTTACAACCTGGAAAGACCGGAAATAGAGGAATCAACTTCTTACATCTGGATGATAGCTGCAATTCTAATTGGAACTATATTGATGTTGATATTAATAAAATTCAGAAAAATGAGTTTATGGAAACTATGGTTTTTCATAGCAGTTTTCTCCACAATGGCAATTGCCTTCTCCGCTTTTATTCCGCAAACAATAGCAGCAATCCTGGCATTAACATTAGCATTAATAAAAATATACAGGCCAACAACATTAATCCAAAACCTGACAGAAATTTTCATCTATGGAGGCTTAGCTGCTATTTTTGTTCCGGTAATTAATATCTTTGCAGCATTTATGCTGCTAATATTAATCTCAATTTATGACATTATAGCTGTCCGGCATACAAAACATATGGTAAAACTTGCAAAATTCCAGACAAAAAGCAAGATTTTTGCAGGACTTTTAATTCCATATGAAAGAGAAAAAGGTAATGTTAAAGAGAAAGGCATTATAGAGAAAAAAGGGGTAGGAAAGATTGCAGTTCTTGGAGGTGGTGATATTGGATTTCCTTTAATATTTGCAGGAGTTGTCATGAAGGATTTAATGCTGAAAAATCCAGAACTCATTGGATTCCTAAAAACATTAATAATACCCTTGTTTGTAAGCTTTGCATTGTTATATCTCTTGACAACAGCAAAGAAAGACAAATTCTACCCAGCAATGCCTTACCTTACTGTTGGTTGTTTTATTGGTTATTTTGTTGTTTTGTTGCTTTTTTAATTCATAAATTTTAAAAACTATACACATTTATATATACAAATAAGTATAAAATATTTTTTAAAAATAAAATTTATAATAATTATTCTACTTTATTCTCTTGTGAAACTTCTTCAGAACTCTCTAACTTAGTCCGCTTACCAATCATTTCATTCAGTTCTCTTACCTTTTCCGCTTCCTGGCCCATATACTCGTGCAGCTTTACGCCTTCTTTTTTAGCATACTTGAATAATGATTTTTGGCCTTCTTCCACAGAATAGCTTAAAGGATTTATTACCATGCCATCTTTTGCAGCTATAACCTGACAATTTGTTTCCTTTTGTATTTCCCTAATCTCATATAATGGGTCAGCTTTTAGAAAATTAATCCCAAAGTGGGTTATTATAGCTAGCCTAGGATTGACTTTTTTTATTATCTTTATTGCATCCTCTTTGCATAAATTATCCTTGCTTTCATCTTTATTTAAGCAAGGCACATTCAAAATCAAAACATTGGAATTTTCATATTCTGATAAAGTTTCAACGCTATACACTGTATCTCCAGTATAAGTTAAAGTGTAGTCAGGAGTAATAAATCTATAGCCGACTGCATTCGGTTCTGAATGTTTTGCCTTTATTGCTCTAACCTCAATATTATTTATTCCTACCTTCCCACCTTCTTCTAAAACAATAAATCTCTCTAAAAAATCACGGTAATGTTTTTGTAAAAAAGGATTATGGTTTGTACTACCGTTAATAACAGTGTTATTTGCTACTAAAACCCCTTTCTTGTCAAAACCACCGTATGTCATAGCATCTATAACAGCATTAATGTCATTGCAATGATTAAGGTGGTTATGTGTTACAAATAAAGCAGTATTTGCCCTTAAGTTAATTCCCGCTTCTTTAGCCATAACCAAAGCTCCAGGCCCAGGATCAATATGGTATTGGTCATCATTTACTTGCAATATAATGCCGCCAGAAGCTCTTATTTGCTTACCTACTACATAACTATCCCCACCAGTTCCAAGAAATATTATATTAGATGTAATCTTAACCCCCAATTTTAAATAATATCAGACTACAATATAAATTTTTCTAAATATCATAAAAATCCGACAACTCTGAAGTATTATTCAGAGTTTGATAATCCTAAAGGTCTAGTCGGATTTTTAGGATGCCAAAAATTTTATTCCTTACTTGTAGAAATTTTACCCATATACCAATCGAAAAGTATATAAATTTAAACACTAATGGGATAACTTAATAGTAAAAAAGGTGTAGACATGATTAATATTATAAAGGCTTTTATTAATAAAGTTCTAAGAAGTCTATTTAAAAAAAAGAAGAATATTAGGTTAGGTTTATACGGTCCTCCAAATGGTGGCAAAACAACCTTAGCAAATAGAATCTGCAAAGACTGGTTAGGAGAAGATATGGGAACTGTTTCTAATATTGCTCACGAAACTAGAGAAATACAGATTAAAGAGCAAATAAGCATTAAGTCAAAAGGAAAAGAGCTTACTTTTAACCTTGTAGATACTCCGGGAATAGCAACAAAAATAGATTATGAAGATTTCGTTAAAGCTGGGCTGAAAGAAAAACAAGCCAAGCAGCGTGCAAAAGAAGCAACTAAAGGTGTTGTAGACGCCATTAAATGGTTGGATGAAATGGATACAGTAATAATTATTTTAGATGCGACAAAAGACCCATACACGCAAGTTAATATTACAATTGTAGGAAATTTACAAGCTAGGAATATTCCTGTTTTGATTGTTGCTAACAAATCTGATTTGAAAAAGGCAGATGTAAAAAAAGTGCAGGCAGCATATCCTCAGTATAATGTTATTGGCATATCAGCTAAATTTGGTAATAATATAGATAAATTTTATGAAGGTTTGTTTGCTTTAGCTGGATAATTTTTCAATAATAAAAAAGAGGTGTATTTAAATAAAAATGGTAACTTTACAATTTGTCCCTTATCATGAAATTGAAGACTTAGGCAGTGCTAGAAGAGTAAAAAAACTTATTGACATAGTTAAAGAGAACAAAATAGTTTTATTACAAGGCAGGTTGAAAAAAGAGGAAGAAACTGATTTGATATCTATAGCTATGGAAGAGATCGGTGAAAAGTTTAAGGGCATAGAATTAGCTGTAATAAACCCTGAACAGAAGGACCAGACAGGCCTCAAGAAGGTGAGAAGTAATTTTTTTGGTATGCTTTTGGGAGACAGGCAGGGACTCACAGTAGTAGGTCCTGCAAGTATTGTAAAGGAAATCAAGCAAGACCCAAATAAAATTGAGCTTCTGACAAAAGAGGTCAAAAAAGGCAAGAAAAAATAGTACAATAGAATAAAAAACAATAAAGTTCACAACTACATTCACAATTAATTCATTAATATTTCGATTCATAACTAAATTAAAACGCAACAAAATAATAAAAATTATAATTCGGTGTTTTGCTAGTGAATTGCTGCGAACTTGTGAGCAGACGCTTGCAGTACAATAATGCAAAATACAACTTAAGATTAGTTGTTAACAAATAATATAAGACGAAATTTTCCATAATGAAGCCAGTAAGAAAATTTTCCTATTATTAATAATTATTTTTTAGTGCAAAAAAGAATTAAAGTTGTAAATAAAATAATGACTAAACAAATAATTGTGAACATAAGATAAAAAAAATAAAAAATTGTTGATAAAAATGCCACATCAATGCGTAAGGTGCAACACTTTCTATGAGGACGGAGCACAAGAATTACTAAAAGGCTGTAGTTGTAGCGGTAAGCTCTTTTTCTATATCAAAAAAGAAAAGCTGGACGAGATGAAGAAAATAACAGAAGGGATTAAATTAACTGATAAAGAAAAGGAGCAGATTGAGCAGGATGTCTTTGATTTGGTAGGCAGTGAAATCGATAAGGATCAGCCAGTAATTCTTGATTTAGAGGCCATAAAGGTTTTAAGACCTGGAAAATATGAATTAGATTTAGTGCACCTGTTCAAAAAGGAGCCATTAATATTTAAGATAGAAGATGGTAAGTATATGATAGACTTAATCCAGAGCTTCCAAAAGTTCAGCAAGAAATAGTTATTTGCTTGTTACAATTTCTATTACATCTCTATTCTTAACTAAATGCTCCTTCCCAACTGTCTGTTTTGTTTTCATATCAATTGCTTTGATAAAATTATTTCCAATATCTGTATGTATTTTAAAAGCGAAACCTAATGCAGTTATATTTTCTGGAACTAAAAAACAGTCTGGCAAAATATTATTATCTTTATCCATTAATTTACTATTTGCTACTGGAAAAACTGCAATATATTTTAACAATTCAAAAACTGCTTTATCCAAAACTTGCTGGACACCAGTTGTTTTATATTTTTCCAAAACATTTGTTTTAATGAAATCCAAAGCTTTTTTCTGCTTTTCATTTAATTTATTTTCATTTTTTATTTTAAAATCATTTTCTCCAGGTATATAATCAATTAATCCTTGTTTTGCAGCTTCCCTTAAAGCTAGCTCTGACTCAGCAGAGCATGGAACTAAAATCTCATCAGGAAATTGTTTTTTTAATTTTTCAAAATTTTTTTCTGCTCCTGAAACATCAATTTTATTGCATGCAATAATCATTGGTTTTGTTTCTTTTCTTAATTCTATTGCAATTTTTAATAAAATTTCTTTGTCCCATTTCATTATATCTAAATCCAATTTTAATTTATCAATTATTTCCTCCACTAATTCTTCAGTTACCCTTAATGAGCTTAGATGCTTTACTATTGCTTTCTTTAGCTCTGGTTTTTCCTGGTTTACTGTTCTTGCAAACCTCTCCCAACCCTTTTCTATCAATCGTAAATACCACATATTTAATTCATTTTCAAGAAACTTTATGTCATTAGATGGATCGTAGCTCATTTTAGGAACTTGTTCACCTTTCTCATTTGTTGAGCCTGAGACATCAATGATATGTATAAGAACATCTGCTTGATTAAGATCATTTAGAAACTCTAATCCCATTCCATGGCCTTTATGTGCGCCAGGAACCAATCCTGCTACATCTATCAAATCGATAGGAACGAATCTCACTCCCTTTAAACAATATCCCACTTTAGGTTTACATTGTAACCCAAATTCTTTATCTACACAATCTACTTTAACAAACCCGACAGCGTGATTTGGCTTAATTGTAGTAAAAGGATAATCTGCAATTTCTGCTTCAGCCAGTGTAGCAGCTTTAAAGAATGTTGACTTCCCGCAATTTGGCTTTCCTATTATTCCAATAAGCATTGTCTCATCACAGATAAAAAACCATACTCCATTTAAATTATTTTGTTTTTATTCTTCCCACATTTCAAATCATCAGATGTAGTTCAACTATCAAATTATGATTTTCTTATTTTCTATATTGTAAATAAGCACTGGACATTCACGCGTAAGCTATTTAAACAAAAATCATTTAGGAAGTTTCACAATTAGATAGAATAGTGATTTGAAATGATAAATAAAAAACAAAATTTTGATGATTCAAATGAATATCATTGGTTTTATGAGCCAAATTGCACAAGTATAAAAATTAATCTAAAACTTAGAGAACATATATTCAAGATAGCTCTAGAGAAAGCACATTCTATGACAAGTTTATCTAAACAAACTAGATTATCAAAACAAACCCTCTTTAATTATCTTTATGGAAAAAGTATGAATGTAAAGGGGCTTAAAGCACTTTTAAAATTTACTAATATTCAATTTACAGAAGTTAGCACATCTATAAAAGAAATTAGTTGGAATAGGATAAAAATTCCAATTAAGCTTGATACTGAAGAAAGTGCTACAATCTTCGCAGCAATACTAGGAGATGGATCTAATACTTCAAGAGTGATGTATAAGAATAAGGATAAAGCGTTACTTAATAAAGTAGAAAACAATATAAAATTATGGTTAGGCAATGTAATTATTGACTATAGGATTTCTTCTAAAGGAATACCTTACATAAATCTACCAAGAATAACTGGAAGAATTCTAGATTTTGTAGGAATTCCTACTGGTAACCATACAAAATTTGATCCTGGAGTTCCTCAAGTCATAAAAAATTCCAAAAAGTCAGTTAAAAAAGCTTTCATTCAACAATTTTTTGATGATGAAGGCTGGCCAGAGCCTAATCAGATGAGAGTTGCGGCATCTCAAGGCGTCGATTGTACATTAAAATTACCTCAAGATTTTATTAATTATTCAATAAAAGACAAAAAATTTGTTTATCTTAAAGATATTCCGACAGAAATAAGATTTAAAATAAAAGCTCCAAAGATTCTAATTGATACCAAAGAGTTATTAAATGATGACTTTGGAATATATTCAAATATTCGATTAAAAAGACTATATCCCCTTATACAAATAAGGTTACTGCTTTATTTGAATTAGAGATCCAAAGAAAGAATGATGTCAAGAGATTTCTAGAGGAAATCGACTTTTACTCTCCAAGTAAAAAGGAAAAACTACAATTTATGGTAAATAGAAGTAGAGATTTTCCACAAAATATTATGTCATTGATAATAAATGAAGCAATTCAACTATCAAAAAATAGAGGACACTTTCTTGCTTATGAAGTGGCTAAGAATCTAGGCTTTCCTCAAGGACCAATAAGAAAAAGATTAACAACACTCGTTAAGAAAGGTTTTTTTGATAAGAAAAAAGAAAAATATGCTTTAAATCTGGAAATTTAGTCGTGTCGATAAATCTACATATACCTATACCAGTATACTATACCGAAAGATTTATAAATTTAGTATACTGAAATTATTCCATGGTTTATATAGAGACGATTAAGAGTGGATATAATAGTGGAATCAATGAAGGAGATGTTGTAAGGGAAATCCCTATATTCACTGTTAAGTATAAAGATGTTTTTTCTATAAAGAATCTATATATAATGATGCATGAATTGCTTTTGGAAGAAGGATGGCATGGTTTTGAGGATCAACAAGCAGATATAACCGCACACTCGGATATAGAAACATTATACTCTGAAAATGTCTTTCAAAAAGGAATTCATTATGGTGGAAAAGAAATGTGGATATGGTGGAGAGCCCAAAAACATCATGAAGGTAGAAGAAGTGATTACTTCCTAAACACTCTAGATTTGGATTGGCACGCTGCTTATATGCAAGACAGGGAAATCGTGCATCAAGGAAAAAAAATGAGAACTCAGTGGGGAGAAATAGAAATGTTCTTTAGAGGCAGGATAATATCTGATTTAGGTCAAAAATGGGAACGTAATTGGCTTTTTAAGCACCTTAAACGGACATATGAAGATAGGATTATGCATGCGCATATTGAAAAAAGAGAAAAGGATTTATGGAGGGATATTTATAGAATACAAAGTAAGGTAAAATCTTACCTAAAGCTAAGGACATGGATGCCAACTCCAGAGCTATTCCACCCAGAACAATACGGATTTGAAGCACCACAAGAGATTTAAATAATTCAATTAATAAGGTAATCTTTTTAAATATATTAAATTCCCAATTCTAGTTATGCCTCCGTAGCATAGTAGCTATTGCGTGGGATTTGTAATCCCAAGGTCAGTTAATTTATTAACCCTTAGGGGGGTGCAACTCCCTCCGGAGGCTTATTTTCAAAAACAACAAAATATTTATAATTTAAAATAAATAATGTATCATGAAACTTTTAATACCGACAATATTTTTAATTTTAATATTAACTGTTATAAATGGTTGTAATGTTGAAACAGGGAAACAGGAAACCGTTCAGGAAGATATGGAAATAACGGGAGGTGTTGTAAAAATGAAGTTAACAAGTCCGGCATTTGAACATAATCAAGGAATTCCATCAGAATATACTTGTGACGGTCCAAATGTTTTGCCTGAGCTGAATATAGAAGATATTCCTGAAAATGCGAAAAGTTTAGCTCTGATTATGGACGATCCTGATGCCCCTGCCGGAACATGGGTGCATTGGGTTGTTTGGAACATTCCTGTTGATACTAAGACAATAGCAAAAGGTACAGAACCTCAAGGCATACAGGGAACAACAAGTTTTGGAAAACCCGGTTACGGGGGCCCTTGCCCGCCATTTGGCACGCATAGGTATTTCTTCAAGCTTCATGCTCTGGACACAACCTTGGATCTTAAGGAAGGCTCAACTAAAGAAGACCTAGAGCAGGCAATGGACGGCCATATGATAGAAAAAACAGAGCTGATGGGCACTTATAAGAGGCAATAGAATTACCTTAAACACTTCTATTTATCTGTTGGATTTGCCAAAATCTCCATATAAGAAGGCTGTACTCTTAAGATGTCCATGACAGTTATTATGCCAACTAAAACATTGTTTTCCAGAACAGGAAGATGCTTTATTTTTTTCTTATTCAAAGGATCATTGCATCATAAAGGCTTTTATTAGGCTCAATAGTAACTAGCTCCGTAGTCATTATATCTTTAGCGGTAATCTCTTCAGCATTAAGACCCTTAGCTACTACCTTCCTTGCCAAATCCTTTTCAGTAACTATGCCAACTATTTTCTTATCTACAGTCACTAAAACGCTATCAACATGCTCCGCTGCCATTACCTCAGCGCATATTTTAACATTAGTATCTGGAGTCACCTGCACTATGTCTTTATTCATGAATTCCTCAACCTTATAGTCTTGCTCTGGCTTCATTTCAAGAAAATGGGATTATGAATAGGTATAAAAATGTTTTCGTATGATTGTTTAAATTGCTAATTTGATCTGTGTTGCTAAAACCGGCTCTGGTGAAATCCTATACCAAACATACAACATATTGTGTTTTGAAGTCTTCTAAGCTTCAACATATAGTGGG
This sequence comes from Nanobdellota archaeon, assembly GCA_022564635.1. GTDB lineage: Archaea > Nanobdellota > Nanobdellia > Woesearchaeales > GW2011-AR4 > JACPJP01. Next base: position 9,471 of record JADFLA010000052.1, read on the forward strand.
GTTTCAGCAGAGCCAAAATCTGAAAACATTTAAATACTTTATTATTATTTCAATAAAAATGAAATACGACTTGCACAATCATACTCATTATTCCCCTTGCAGTAACCTCAAGCCAGAGCTACTACTTAAACTTGTAAAAAAGGAGGGTATGAATGGAATCGCAGTCACAGATCATCATACTATAAAAGGGGCCCTTAAAGTAAAAAAATTAAATAAAAATAAGGATTTTGAAGTT
>JADFLA010000053.1 GCA_022564635.1 Nanobdellota archaeon
AAGATAAGATGCAGAAAACCACATCATAGAAATATTGTAACTTGTTTACTTGGATTAAAACACAACATTAAGACGTTACTTAGAGTTAAAGCTTTAATCTTATTTTGTTATTTTCGCACCAACCTCGCAATTTCCGAAACCTTTAAATACAACTCTATACTCCAAAATATATTCCAAAAAAGGAATTTTACAACAATAACATCAAAAGACAATAAGGGGGTTAGTTAAATGGAAAATAATTCAATATTCAATGTCTTTTTTAGAGAAAAACCAGCTATGATGCTGGTAGAGTTAAAAAATGCAAAATCAGAAGTTTATGCATCGTCTTTAGCAAAATGTGTTGACTGCACATATTCTCATGTTGTTAAAATTCTGCAAGAAATGGAAAAATCAGGCCTTGTAAATTTTGAGAAACAGGGAAGATTAAAACTGCTTACCTTAACAAAAACAGGTTCTGAAATTGCCGATCATATTGATGGGATAAGGATTAGTTTGTGATTTAAATTTTATTTTCTTAATTATTTTTATTTAATTGATAAGATAGAAATGACAATCAAACAATCTCTTCCATTGCTCTTTTTCCCAAAACAATTTTTGCTCTTTCTATAAAATCATTTTCCATGTCTGTGGATATTAAGGCACCTGCGGCATTGGCATGGCCGCCTGCTTCGCAATTTGGCATATCTTTTATTATATCTGTAATAATTTGTTTTAAATCTATACCATTGTTTATTCCACACATTCTTAAAGAAATTTTTGTTGTGCCGTCTATTAATTGTGCCATTGACATTATAAATTTTTCATTGGCATTATTTGATTTTGATAAAATAGAGGCTAAGGTTCCAATCAAAGTTGACCTTATTTTGTCTTGTGCATTGATTATTACATAACCATTTCCTTTCGTTACAAAATCACTTTTTTTATTTTCATCGTACCACTTTAATGAATTTATTATCTCTTTTTTGTAACTAGTCATTAAGTAAATTGCTTTTTTCTTTATTGTTTCATCACCTAAACAGGCTCCAATGCCTAATGATGCTTTATCTAACCTGCCACATGCATTAAGCAGTGTTGCGAATTCTTTTGCATCTTTTGTTGGGCTTTCTTCTTTCTCTTCCCTTAATATGTAAACATTGCCAAGAACATCCTCTGGATTTTTTTCATCTAACCTTTTTAAAATTACTCCAGTTACGAGATTTTTCATCTCTTCTTTGCTTAGATGAGTAACTTTTTTCCATTCCTTTCCATGTTTTGGGTTAATTCCGATTTGGTGCAAGAACTGTATGGCTCCTGACTCAGAGCCAGTAACATCAGGAATGTATGGATCCGTGCAATACTCTAAAACCTTATGTAATGGCTTTGTCTGGGCTCCAAACAATCTTAAGCCTCTGATTACTTTTATCTTTCCTTTCTCAATCGCAGTTTTCAAGATCTCATTATTTATTCTCTCAAAACCATTATTTTCCTGCATATCCCCCATTGCACCAATTATTGCTATATGTGCAAATTCTTCCATTTTTTTATCTAAACAACTAGTGAATAGGTAAACAACCCCTGCACCGGAAACCTCTTTACCACCGTCAATTCCAAATTTATGTGGGTTTACAAAGAAAATGTTATTACATTTAATTTCTGTTTTTTCAGGCTCGTGATGGTCAAGGATAAAAACTGTTTTATTTTTGAATAGATTTTCTATATCTGTTATTGCTCCTGAGCCTATATCTGTAAAAATAAAGTATTTATACGGTTCTCTTGCTAAACTCTCTAAGATGTCTTTTTTTATTTGCTGAACTATTGAAATAGAATATTTTCTATTGTCATTGTTCAGGCATTTGACCATAATAGAAGCAGCACTTATTCCATCCGCATCCAGATGGCTTATGACCCTTATAACCTCTTTTTTATCGATTTTTTTGAATTCTTCAACAGATTTTTTTATATCTTCCTTGAATAACTCATAAGAATCCATTTTAAAAATTTAAAGAATAAAGGTTGTATTTATTTGTTTTGATTTTATTTACCATATCTTCTTTCTCTCTGTTTGAATTCATTTATAATTTTAATCAAATCCTCTTTGGTGAATTCTGGCCATAGTTTATCTGTGAAAAATAACTCAGTGTATGAATTCTGCCAAATTAAAAAATCACTTATCCTTTTTTCTCCTCCAGGCCTTATTAAGATATCTGGACTGCTACTTAAATACAAATTATCATTTATTAGTTTTTCATCAACATCATTTTCAATAATTTTTTTATTTTTTATTTTTTGGATGATTTTTTTTAATGCATCTGTTATTTCGGCTCTGCCACTGTAAGCCATTGCAAAGTTTACTCTGAATTTATTGTTTTTCTTGGTTTTTTCCATGACTTCATGCATCTCTTTTTGGATATCTTTTGGAAACATATTTAATCTACCTAGGTAATTAATTCTTATACCCTTCTCACTTAGCCTTTTATCATTTTTTAGTTGCTTAATATATTGTTTAAATAAAACAAATAAGAATTTAATTTCCTTTTCTGATCTCTTAAAATTATCGATAGAAAAAGAATAAAGAGTTAGTTCTTTAACACCAAGGTCTTGACACCATTCAAGAATATTTTTTACATTTTCAACACCAAACTTATGACCCATCCATGGTTTTAGGCCTTTTTTCTTGGCGAAGCGTCGATTTCCATCTAAAATTATTCCAATACTTAAATTGTTATTATCATTCATTTTATATTTGATAATTAGTAAATATTTATAAATTTGATTATTCTATTAATGTTGAAACATATGAAATACAACATAAGAGCAGCTTTGTGGCTTTGTCTGATAATTTTCGTAATATTCATATTTCAAAAAATAATTGGAAATTTTACAGATTTGTTTATTTTGGATAGCAGACTAGTTATTCCCAGGGTTTGGACTTTATTGACTGCTATATTCCTGCATTCTGGAATGGTACATTTGCTTTATAATTTATTTGGATTAGCTTTATTTGGAAGTATTCTTGAGCATATTATTGGAAGCAGGAAATTTTTGATTTTGTTCTTTGTTTCTGGGTTGGTTGCGAGTATTATTAGTTTACCCTTCTATACTAGGGTTTTAGGAGCGTCTGGAGCTGTTTTCGGTATTTTGGGAATGTTAGGAATATTGAGGCCAAAGCTAACTGTATGGCTTTACCACATGCCTATGCCCATGATTGTAGCTTTGTTTGTTTGGGGTATTGGAGATGTAATTGGAATTTATGCTCCAGCAGGAACTGCTAACATTGCTCATTTAGGTGGTTTATTTATTGGTTTAGTTGCAGGATTTTATTATTGGAAACAGTTTAGAGAGAGAAAAGATAAAAAGGAAGATGTTTATATCGATGAAGAAAAGGTTAAGGAATGGGAAAAGAGTTTTTAGCCAACACAAACTTTTTAAACATTATTCTAACTCATTGAACTATGAAAGTTAAAATCAATAAAGAGCTAATAGGGCATGTTGCAGAAGTTGCAAGATTAAAGCTTACAGACAAAGAAATAGAAAAATTTTCTAAAGAACTTAGAGAAATTATTGGATCATTTTCTAAATTGGATGAGGTCGATACCAAGGATATTGAACCAAGTTTGCAACCTGTAGGATTAAAGAATATGCTTAGAGAGGATAAAGAAGAAAAATCTTTTACTCAGGAAGAAGCTTTGAGCTTGACGGAACATAAAAAAGATGGTTACTTTAAAGGACCAAAAGCAATTTAACAATATAAAACTTCCAATTATAATATTAAAAAATTTTGATTAATAATAAATTTGAGGTGTGAAAAATGAAGATATCTGGTTTAATACCAATTTTGTTTTTAATTTTTATATACGGATGTAGTGGGAATAATATAACTGGAGGCTTTACCGCAATAGATGGAGGTATAAAAATGAACCGAATAGCAGTTTTTGATACATCACTTGGAGAATTTAAGATAGAATTATTTGAAGATAAAAGCCCGATAACAGCTGGAAATTTTAGGAAGTTAGCAGAAGAAGGATTTTATGATGGGACAAGATTCCATAGAGTAATCAAAAATTTCATGAACCAAGGAGGAGATCCTCTAAGCAGAGACCTTGCACAATCAGCCAGATGGGGAACTGGAAGTCCAGGATATTTTATAAAAGATGAATTTATTGAAGGGTTAAGCAATGTTCGAGGTTCAATTTCAATGGCAAACTCAGGACCGAATTCCGGAGGAAGTCAATTCTTCATAAATGTAGTAGACAACACTGGCCTTGACTGGGACAAGCCACCAGCACAAAGCAAACACCCAGTATTCGGTAAAGTAATCAGTGGAATGGACGTAGTTGATGCAATCAATAATGTTGAAACAGTCCCAGGAGACAGACCAAAAGAGGATGTTTTAATCAATAAAGTAACAATTGAATAAACATGCAAGAGTTTATTAAAAAAATAAGGAACAATGAAATAGATATTGTTGAACATACACACAAGGTAATCAATGAATGCAAAAAAATAAATAAAGAATATAATTATTTCAATGTAATTTCTGAGGATTTAGCATTACAACAAGCAAAAGAATTACATAAAAAAATAAAAAACAATGATAAAAATATTAAAAATAAAAAATTATTAGGAGTTATGGTTTCTGTTAAAGATGGAATTTGTGTAAAAAATGTAGAAAGTACGGCAGGAAGTAAGATTCTTAGAGGTTATAAACCTTTATTTGATGCTACTGTAATTAAAAAAGTTAAAGATGCTGGTGGTATAATAATAGGAAAAACCAGCCAGGACGAATTTGGTTTTGGAAGCTTTAATGTTAATGTTGGTTTAGGTTTCGAAATCCCAAAGAATCCTTTTGATAAGCAAAGAAGCTGTGGTGGAAGTAGTGGAGGAGCTGCTGGTTTAAGCCAGGTTGCGGAATTTCCACATATTGCACTAGGAGAATCAACTGGTGGAAGTATTGTAGAGCCTGCTTCTTTTTGTGGTGTTTTTGGTTTATGCCCTACGTATGGTAGGATTAGCAGATATGGGCTAATTGATTATGCAAATAGTTTAGATAAGGTAGGGCCTTTGGGAAAAAGTTTGCAAGCGGTTGCATTATTATTAGAAACAATTTCGGGTTTTGATCGAAATGAATCAACAACAATAAATAAACCAATAGATAATTATACAGATTTTATTAATAAAAAAATAAAAAATATGAAAATAGGGATTATAAAGGAAGCTTTTGTAGATATTGACAAAAAAATCGACAAAAAAATAAATGAAGGAGTAGATAAACTAGAAGAAATAGGAGTAAAAACAGAGGAAATCTCGTTAAAATTGCCAATAAAGCATGGATTAGCAACTTATTATATTTTAGCAACCTCAGAGGCTTCTACAAATTTGGCAAAATATTGCGGAATGCGTTATGGTGTAAGTGATAAGTTAGAGGGAAATTTTAATGAGTATTTTACTAAAGTAAGAAGTGATAATTTTGGTCCAGAGGCAAAGAGAAGGATTATTTTGGGAACTTTTGCAAGAATGTCTGGCTACAGAGATGCTTATTATATTAAAGCAACAAAGATAAGAACAAAGATTGTTGATGAATACAAAAAGATGTTTAAGAAATATGACGCATTAATAAGCCCAACTTCTCCAATATTACCTATAAAATTCTCTGAAATTGAGAAATTAAGCCCATTGCAACATTATATGATGGATATAATGACTGTAAGCCCAAATGTGGCTGGATTGCCGCATTTAAATGTTCCTGTTGGTTTTGTTGGTAAATCACCAGTAGGAATGTTAATAACAGCAGATCACTTGGAAGAAAGTAAATTGATACAATTGGGTAGTGTTTTTGATTCACAATAGTTTATTTCAATAGTTTGAATTTCAATTAGAATTAAAAAATAAAATATAATATAAAAAAAATCCATTCTAAACTGTTTCTAACATGTCTCGCAATGATCTCCATCTGTCATGTTTATCGCCTCCATGGTTTTATAATAATTGGGAAATCTATGAGCCAGGAAAAGAGGTGCTCAAACCCAGCTCATGATTAAATCCCTTTGTTTATAGAAGCTCCAAATATTGAATAAGATTGTGTGCAAGGCTTAAAGGGTTATTTTAAGGGTTAGATATACTTTTAATTAAGGCTGGTGCCTAATGGTATAATGATAAAAATGGCATTAATAACTTTTGTTTATTTTAATTGATTTTTTATTTTGTATTTGATCTTTAATTATTTTGTTGATGTCAATACATATTACTCCATGATATCCATAAATACATACTATCGCTTCTTTTTCCATTTAAATCGAAAAAATAAATAATAAAGAATAATATATTTTTGTTTAACAGTTAAAAAATAATTTAATGCTATAAATTAAGAACTAACATATCCCTTAATCAATAACCTTCCCAAAGTGCTTAGATTTACTGCAATTTTGCCTTTATTTTCTGTTGTCTCAACAAGACCCATTTCTTTTAGACCTTCTGATTTTAAATTTCCGTTAATATGGTAGGAAATTAATGGCAAACTCATCTTAGTTTTTTTGCTTAATTCCTCTAATGAGTTGCAACAGTCAGGTTTTTTCAATAATTTTAAGATTTCCATTTTCTTATCTGTTAACATATTATAATATGAAAATTTCAAGACAGGCAGCATCATTGCCATACCATCTGAAATAGACATAGCCTTTAAGCCGTTTACAAAAGCAGCAGAAGTTGCAGCGCAAGTACTTACCCTATCACCAGTAGCAGTATTAATTAGGATATCTTTATCTTTTTCTATTGCTTTAATCTCTGCAATTTTCTGAAACATCTCCTCCCAGATATTTCCTTTTATTTCCATTATCTGAACAGGTATCCTGAATTTTTTGAGTTCTTCTTGAGCTTTTTTTGCTTCATCCAACTTATCCTCAGGAGTAATTAAAATTACCCTTTCAGTTGGAAATTCCTTGATGCCTATATACAAAGCATCCATATAATCTCCAACAGGTGCAATAACAACTTTCTTTTCCATGGTAATCACCTCATCTCTATTTAAAAAAGTAATAGGTGGTTTATATTTAAAGCTTTTTGTTTAAATGTTAAATATTAGTTTTAAGTAGATAGAACAATGTAAAATATTAATAGCAATATTATTAAAATAATAAAATTAAATTAACGAGAAAATTTCATTAATTATGGAAAATAGTGAAATTTTCTCTAGTTTAAAAGTTTTCATTTTATTCAAACTTTATAAACAATTAAAAATGAAAAAAATAAAAAATAGTTCCTTTGTAATTATTTTAATTATTATTATAATAGTAATATTATTTTTTATTAATCAAAATAATGAAAAACAAATTGAAGATACTGAAATAATAAAGTATAATGAAAATCAAGTAATTTTGGGAAAACCAAGAATAATACTGGATGTTCCAAAAGATGCTATTCCTCCTCTAGATTCTCCAAAGTATGTAAAAGCGTCAGAAGTTGACTTTGTTGTTGGTGGTGATCTGGTAATAGGCGTTAATATTAACAATGATGCTAGAGCATATCCGATAAAAATTTTGAACTGGCATGAGATTGTTAATGATATTATTGGTGGTCAAGAAGTTGTTGTAACATACTGTCCATTGTGCAAATCGGCAATTTTATTCAGTAGAATATTAGATGGAAAAACATTGTCTTTTGGCAATACCGGTTCTTTATATGAAAGTACTTTGTTAATGTATGATAGAGAAACTGAAAGTTTTTGGGGACAAATAGGTGGTAGAGCAATTGAAGGTGAATTAAAGGGCAAAAGATTGGAGATGTTACCTTCTACGACAACAAGATGGAAAGACTGGAGAAAAATGTATCCAGATACATTAGTTTTGTCTTTAGACACAGGTTATACAAGAAATTACGATTCTAATCCTTATTTGACATACTATCTAGACAAAGACTCTTTGCCGAGATTTCCAATATCATTGATAGATAAAAGACTTCCACCGAAAGAATTAATTATAGGTGTTATTTTTAATGATGTAAAAAAGGCATATCCAATTGATAAGTTAGGATGGAAGGTTATTAATGATCATGTTGGAAATGAAGATATAGTTGTTTTTACAAGATCCAAACTAACTAGTGTGTTTTTTGCAGAGTTTGATGATGAAGTTTTGGAATTTGAACTTGTGGATAAGACAATTATTGATAAAAATACAAAAAGTGAATGGAACTTTTTTGGCCAAGCAATTAATGGAAGCTTAAAAGGCAAAAGTCTAAAACCAGCTCCTTCAATTTATGCATTCTGGTTCGGATGGGTTGTAGAATATCCAGATACTGAATTATATATAGAATAGGTTATTTACACCAACCCCAATATCCATTCTTCAATACCATAAATATACTTCTGGAATGATGTTACCGCAATATATTGGTTGAATGCAAATAAAATTCCTGAGAATATTAAATATCCGAGAATAATAAATAATATTCCTGAAATCAATGAGCTTGAATGAATAATAAATTTCTTTTTGAAAATATTAAATTTAAGCCAAGAATTACAATTATCAATGGCCTGGCGAATTTTGATTTTGATACTCCGTAGGTAATTAGCAAATAGAATGCCGGTAGAACAAATAAAAGTCTAAAAAATGAAAAACCGGGAACGAAAAAGGAACCTAAAAAAGAAATTGCTAATGGCAAAATAAGCCAGAGCCAAAAAATTCCGGCATTTCTTCAACAATACCGGATCAACACCGATGAATCCGAACACCCGCCCGAACACTATGCCAGCTTCAACGCCTTCTTCACCCGCCGCCTCAAATCCAATGCGCGTCCTTTCAGTCCCGATCCCGAAATCTTCTGTTCACCCGCCGACGGCAAAGTGCTGGTCTACCCCGATCTCACACCCGATACCGCCATTCCCGTAAAAGGCGGTACCGTTGCCCTCACCGATCTCCTGAACACCGACCACCACCCCTACACCGGCGGCAGCGCCCTCATTGTCCGCCTGGCCCCTTATGACTACCATCGCTTCCATTTCCCAATCCAGGGCACAGCCGGTCGTGCATCTACCATTCCCGGACGCTATTATGTCGTAAACCCCCTATCCCTCGCACGTCTCCCCGACCTCTTCGGCCGCAACAAACGCGCCCTCACCGAAATCACAACCGAACACTTCGGCACCATTGCCTACCTGGAAATCGGGGGCTTCGCCGTTGCCAGCATTGTACAAACCTATACCCCCGGCCCAATAGACCGGGGGCAAGAAAAAGGCTACTTCCAGTTTGGCGGTTCCACACTCATCTTGCTCTTCGAACCCGGAACCATCGCATTCGACAGCGACCTCATTCAAGATTCCGAACAGGATATCGAAGTTCAGGTCCAGGCCGGTACACAAATTGGGACCCGACCTTAAAACAAACTCATTCCAAAAGGGAACGGCGACACGGGTCGCCGGGAGGGCAGTTCCATCCCCAAAACCCTCAAGGCGACAACGTCACCTTAATCGACTCCGTCCCCTTCGCCATCCGCGTGCGGTCGGAGAGCGGCCTCCTGGTGGCCAGACCGGAGCGCCTGGGCTCCGCTCCTCGGGGCTGAGCTCGCCCACCGCTACGGAGGCATCCCCACCGCGGCGCGCCTTGTTGAGCAACGAGTGCACAGTGTCGCTGGGCTGCGCACCTTGAGCGATCCAGTGATCCACCCGCTCGAGGTCCACCACGAGCCGCGCCGCCCCCAGCC
>JADFLA010000054.1 GCA_022564635.1 Nanobdellota archaeon
GGCGCCGTAAAGGTACTGGTACCGTCAAAGTCTGCGTTTTGATCCGTGACCTCGGTATCGAATATGATCGTGAACGTGGAGCCATCGCCCGTGACATTGCTATCCACCGCGCTGTTATAGGCTACAACGAGGGGCTGGTTAGGCTTGGTAATAGTACCTTCGCCTAGAAAATTAAGAGCGCTTGTTCCATCCGCCGAATTAATAAACCCACCATCTGCTCGTGCTATCTTCGAAAAAATCGCAATCCCTATCCCCACAATTATCCCCATAATCCCTTTCTTGATAAACTGCCTTTTCCTGGGATCAGGAATAACACCTTTTGCTAACGCTATATTATTTCCCTGCCCTATAATTTTATTTTGCAGCTCTTGCATTTTTTTGTGTTCCACTGTATTTATTTTTCTTATTGAATCCATCTTTACACTTCCTTGGTTTATTTCTCTATTTATGGCTATGTTACTTTCAATATTTTCATTTTTTGTTTCATATATTTTTCTTATGGGTAACATATTTTCACCTCCATTAATTTTATTATCTTTCCTTAACGACACAATTTTTCTTATTATTACATTCATTTTTAGTTACCTCCTTGATTAATTTATTTTATTTTCAAAATTGAAATTTTTATTGAAACAATCTTTCTTATTATTGAATCCATTTTTACCTCCTCGATTCATTCCTCTTTTTACAGCTCTGCTAGGGTTTTATAGTCCGGATGGTTTACAATCACTTGGATTAATTGGTCTTCATTCGCAGGAATATTACTTACGTTAGGGTCAGCAAACAGCTTTGGCTGCCACTCTCGGATCATCTTCTTCTTGCCACGGTTGATCTGGCCGAGCAGTGCCCCAAGAACCCAATCATCCAAGTCTTGCACGTAGACCAGAATGCAGTCGTAGTCTAGGTCTGGGAGGTCTATACCCGTTTGAAACAGCGTCACTTTGGCCCCAGTACAAGTCCGAGCGTTAAATCTATCTAGATTGTGGCGATAAGGTAGCTCTGGAGGTGTACACTCAGCATCTGCTTGAGCTCGGCTCTTGCAATCTCTACGTGACAAAATTAACCGAGCAAGCGCGTCGGCATCCGCCGGAAACTCGGCCACGCTTGAGTCTGCAAACAACCGAGGCCGCCATTCGTTAATCAGCGCGTCCCGCCGCAGCCTAGCTTTCTCCGCAAGCGCATCCTTCAGCCACTGTTCCGGATCAGCCTCTACGTGGAGTAAGCCTGTGTATTCCGTCTGCGTAATTATGATTCCATTTGGAAAAAGTTTCATTTCAGATCACCTCCGAGTTTTTTATGAGGAGGCTCGGAAATTTTTAATTTCCCGCTGTCTCCTTGATTTATTTCTCTTTTTATGGCTATATTATTCTCCATATTATCTTTCCTTAACGACACAATTTTTCTTATTATTTCGTTCATTTTTATTTACCTCCTTGATTTATTTCTGATTTTTTTATCGAAAAATTTATATACCTCTTTCACATTATTATCAGTAAAATGAAAAGGAAAAAAGTCGATTTTGACAAATTGATGAAGGAAATTAAGGAAAACCAAAAGGATCCAAAATTCATTGAGTCTGTTAAGGAATTTATCAGGCACCATGGCGGGAATCCTGATTCCAGGTAATGCGGTATTCATCTTAGATACACCTCTTTGAATTTCTTATACTCTATCAGTTCCGGTGTTCTCAATCCATCGATACTGTTGATATGCGCATAAACATCCTTCGCCAATTGGGAAAGCAGAGTCCTTTTGTCCGAGGATACAACAACATCTACGCCTTTAAGAGAAGCAACTGCAATAATTTCAAAATCTGTTTTTAGGCTTTTTTCATCGTACCTTTCCTTCACAATTTTATATTTGCCGGATTTGGACAATTCTTTATATTTCTTAAAATAGTCTTCAGCTAAATGCTCTGCTAATGGGCCCACAATTATTATTTCATCTGATAACGATTCAAATAATTCTATTAAAAGCCTGCGTGTAATGCTCCCTTTATACCTCATATGCAGGGGCGTTTCGCTTAATTCCCGCTCTACTAAATCAACGCCGTAGATAAGAAAAGACTTATTTCTTCTTATTTTCCTGGCTAATTCATCGCTATTCGGATCTATCAAAATCTCACCATACACGTTTGTGTCCAAGATATATGTTCTTTGAATCATATTTTTACCTCACGACTTTTTCTTTAGTATTAGCATTTTTCATTGGTTTCATTTTTCATACTACCTTGACTGATTTTTTATTTTTAAAATTTGAGTTTTTATTATTGATTTTTTTTATTGAAACAACTTTTCTCATTATTGATTCCATTTTCTTACCTCCTCAATTTTTTGTATTATACACATATCAACGAAAGATTTATATAGCGGTTTAGCATTATTATTGATATGAAAAATCCCAAAGATATGACAACTGAGGAGCTTATCGAGCTTGCTGATGAAATGAAGAGAGGCATGACTACTGAATGGATTAAGAGAAGACAAGCCATAAAGCAGGAGTCTAAACTTCTTCTGGTCCAACAATCTTAATGGCTTTAAGCCCATTTTTCTTTAGCACCTCGTTTATTTTTCCCTCTTTATTCCTCAAGTGTTTCCTATTGAGCGTAACTAGATAATCTATTTCAAATATGAAGTTACCATAGCAATAAATGCATCTTCTTCTTTAATATCATTAGATTGCAGCTCCAATAATATGCTTACATCATCTATATCCAAGCTGTTAATTTTGGCATCTACATCTTCGTTTGTCAGCATAGAAGCGCTGTTTTTCAGATAAAAATCCTCAATTTGCTCTTTGAGAGTCACATGTCCCCATTTATCTAAATGCCCTAGTAGGTAAAAAGGAGTAGACATATCAAGCTCTTTTTGCTCAATTCTTGACAAAAATTTTCTTCCTAAATCCCCATTTTTGCCTTTATCCCATTTCGCTACTGTTACAACATCCAGATCAACAATAATTCTCTTTTTTGAGTTCATTTATTTATCACCTTTTTTGTCGCTCATTTTTTTATTTTAAAAGTGCTGATGCAGAAACATTAAAATTAATCCCCCCTGCATGTGCAATCTTCGAAAAAACCGCAATCCCTATTCCCATTATCATTCCCAAAATCCCTTTCTTGATAAACTGCCTTTTCCTGGGATCAGGAACAACTCCTTTTGGTAACGCTATATTATTTCTCTGTCCAATAATTTTATTTTGCAGTTCTTGCATTTTTTTGTGTTCCATAATATTTTTTTCCATCGGGTTGATTTTTCTTATCGGTAACACTATTCCATCTCCGAGTTTTTTACGAGGAGGTACCGGAAATCTGTGATTTCCCACTACCTCCATTAATTTTATTATCTTTCCTTAATGACATGATTCTCTTCATTATTGATTCCATTTTCCCACCTCATTGATTTATTTTTTATTTCAAAATTGAAATTTTTATTATTGAATTTTTAATTATTGAATCCATTTTCCGACTTTCTAATATTTTTATTCTTCTTTGTTCTGCAGCATTAAGTTAATGTTCTTGAAAAACTTCTCGGCATTATTTAAGCTCTCCTTTGCAGGCTCTAAATTTGCCTGTGGAAGCTTTTTGTAGGTAAATCTTCCCCTCTTGGACTTTTCTTTCCTGAAAATTCCTAAAAGCTCATCTGCCTTAATTACAATTTCCTTATAGATTTTTAACAGCTCAAAATCAATTTCTCCAGAAAGTGTTAATTTTTCAAATTCATCTAAAGTTTTCCTATGCTCTTCTGGAGGATTTGTAATAATGTTCTTTGTTTGCAATAAAGCTTTTGCAGAATAAAAAATACAATAGTATGAATTGCTAATAACATTGCTAAAAAATGTAGAATCTTCTTTTAATTCAAATTCTAACTTTAACTTCGTATCTGTTGAAAGCTTGAAGATAGCTTTAGCTAAATCAAGTTCGTTCTTTGCTCTTTCTATGTACAAAACTTCTTTACGGTCTGAAACCATTTTTATGAGCCTCTTTTATTAGTTGGTAATAAATATCAACATTGTAAAATAATTTTTGTTTCCTAAAAATCTGCTTTCCTAAATTTTCTTCCTCCCTTAATAACATTTTTACAAAATCATTGAAAGCAATGTAATGTTCATCAATGTTTATTGCATGGTTTAATTTTACTTCATTGAAATAAGGCTTAATTTTCTTTTCCACTTGCTTGCTTTCTATTAAAAAGCAAATATCAAGGTCAGATTCTTTAGTTTGTTTGTTTCCAGCATAGCTTCCAAAAATCAGTAAGCAGTAGGTTTTTATTGGAATTTTTTTTATTGCCTCTGCAATAATGTCCAAATGTGGAAAATCTAGGCTGTTCTGGGCCTCTAAATATTGCAAAGTTTGCATTAAGAAAGGATTGTCCAAATTCAGGCTGTAAATGTCCAAATTGCCCTTTCTTTTTGAAAGCAAAAGCTTATTTTTTGTCAATTGCTTTAAGGCATTGAAAACCCATGGTTTTGTCCTTTTTTTGGAAATCTTCATAATCTCTGCTATCCAATACCCAGCAAATGGGTTGGTTTTCCATGTTTCCAGTAATTTTATTTTTTTGTTTGAGATCATTTGCTAAATGTAAAACGTTACTTATTTAAATAATTATCATTATTTTTTTAAGTAATGATTGTTGCCAAGTTTCTTCGTGTCCTTGTCGGTCCTGAAAATCGTAGAAATCCGACTCGGATTTCTAGGACACTTAGAAATGCAAAGCATTTCCGGTGTGCCGAAAATTTACAATTTTCGAGCATGCCAAAAATCTTCGATTTTTGTGCATATACATAACATTTTTCATACCTCCTTGATTGATTTTTTATTTTATTTTTAAAATTGTAATTTTTAATTATTGAAACCAACGAAGTTGGTACCGAAAATGTTTCATTTTCGAGCATTTCCTTCATTGTTTTTATTATCACAATTTTTCTTATTGATTCCATCTTTTCAAATCCCCATCTTCCTAATTTCATTAACTACCTTACCAATTTTATTTACCATCTTTGTCTTTCCTTTTCCATAAAAAACAATTACTATAGCAATAATGATCAAAATAATTTCTAGAGTACCTATCATACCACTACCTCCACATTATCTTTCCTCATAAATTTAGCAATGAAGATAGTTACCTCAAACAATAATATCAACGGAATAACCATGATTATCAAGGAAAACAGATCTGGAGGAGTGATCAGAGCTGCCAAAACCAACAATCCAATTATAGTATGCTTCCTCACCTTCTTTAACTGCCCAGGCTTTATAATATTGAATTTTACAAGCAAAGATATTATCAAAGGCATCTGGAATACTAGCCCCATAGCTAAACTCAAGTAAACTACAAACATCATGAATTGATTAATGCTCCAGTTATTTACAATCCCTATACTTAAAGTTAATTTTGAAAGGAAGGGAACAATTATTAGCTTTGTAATAAAAAATCCAAATCCCGCTCCTATGCTAAACAAAATTAAAGCGATAAAAGGGATTATTATTGCCAATTTCTTTTCATTTTTTGTCAAGCTTGGCTTTATGTACATTAAAGCTTGATATATAATAAAGGGAAATGTCAAAGCAACCGCAACAAAAAATGTAAAATGGATAAACAAGGAAATGTTTTCATACGGG
This sequence comes from Nanobdellota archaeon, assembly GCA_022564635.1. Taxonomy (GTDB): domain Archaea; phylum Nanobdellota; class Nanobdellia; order Woesearchaeales; family GW2011-AR4; genus JACPJP01. The sequence continues at coordinate 5,621 of JADFLA010000054.1, forward strand.
TTTAAGGTTACCAAATTAACATTTAAAGGCAAATTAGAATTTAAGAATAGCAAAACTAATTTCTTTGAAAATAACATCCCAATAACTAAAGTTAAAATAAAGAATATAGCTACCGCTATTATTCTCTTCCTTAGCTCTGATATGTAGCTATGAGTATAGTTTCGCTCTTCCATTTTTTCTTAATTTATTTAATTGCTTTCTTAAATTCCTTGAATGAAGTTCCCAAACCTTTAGCAAGCTCAGGTATCTTCTTGCCGCCAAACAAAACAAGCACAGCAAGCACAATCATTCCAATTTCCATTGTTCCTAACATTTTCTCACCTCCGAGTGTTTTTAACGAGGAGGTACTAAGAAATGCTGCGCATTTCTTGTATCCCGTTGGGATACCAGAAATTTTAATTTCCCAGTACCTCCATGATTAATTTTTTATTTTTAAAATTGAAATATTTATTATTGTAATTTTTCATTATTGAATTCTTTTTTTGTTTTGAATAATCTCTACAGTTCATTTTTTACCTTTTATACATATATTTTATCTCTAATTTCCAGCTTATTCACCATTTTTTGCTCATTTTCTTTTTTAGTATAAACAGTATGCAATGGATAAAACTCAAAATAATTATTTTCATCAAACCATGCAGCTTTGAAATCTGATAAAGCTAGTTTAGTTCTTGATGCTAAAGCTAACGCGTAAATTGTTAATTGTTCAATTGGATTTATTTTGTTAGCATCCGGCTTATAGTCTAAAATATGGACCAATCCATTTCTTATTTGAAGAATGTCAATGTGGCCTGTAATTGGAGTTTCATAATTTTTCGGATTGATTGAAAAGCCTTTACTTAAAAAATAGACCAAATCATCATTAGTTAAATATACTGGAATTTCCGTTGCTATTGTTGTTGAATCATTAATTAAGAAGAAATTTTGTATTGCCTCATGCCTTTGTTTGTTGGATTTTGCCAAGTTTAATGCTAATTTTGTAAGTTTGTTTGCTAAATTATTTTTTGCTAATTTTTTGATTTTTAACGTTCCTAATTTTAATTGCGATGCCCTTTGTTCCGATGGATTTTTGTTATTAAGTCTATTATTAATTTTGTTTTTATTGTATAAAAAGTATGAAATACTTTTTATGCTTGAAAAAATTGTTATTTTTTCATTGTTGGCAATCGCGCTATTGAAGCTTTTATGCTCTTTGAAAATGTGGTGCGGGAAGTTATTTGTTGGTATATTTTCTAAGTAATTTTTTATTGGTTCATAGAAATGGCTGATGTTGTGGAATTGATTGTTGTACTTTATGCTGTGGAACAGTAAGTAAAGCTTTGCTTTGTGTACTTGAAATTGATATGGCAGGTTGTTGTGCATAAATATGTATTTTTCTATTATTGTATCCGGGTTACAGAGTTTTTTGCATTGCTCTCTGATTTTGTGGTATGGGGCATGTTGTACGTAATTATTGTACCAGTTGCTTATTGTTTTTTGTGAGATGCTTGTTTTGAATTTTTTGTTTGTCAGTTTTGCAGTTTCATTAAATGAGTAGCCAAGATTGTACAGGCTTACTGATGTCAAAACTGTGTTTAGTGGATACTGTTCCTTTTCCTGTTTTAATGTGAATATTTTCCTGCAATTTTTGCATAGATACCTTTGTTTGGTTTTGAGCTTATTTTTCTTTAATCCCTTCTTTATCACATCTGCGCTGCTGCACTCATTGCAGTTTATTTTTTGTTTAATCATTTTCTAGCGAAAGGTTTTTATACTTAAATTGCTTATTAACAATAAAATGAAATCGTTTACTAAAACAAGGAAATGGAAAAGATTGATGAAAGATATAGATGAAGCTAACAAAGATCCTAAATTTGTAAAGGCCGTTAAAGAGTTTATTAGGTATCATACTGGAAAGACCTCCTAGCTATTTCTTCTTTGAAATTATTGAACTTCTTAAAAATTGGATTTTTTATTCCATACTCTTTGTTTACTTTTTTGTAGGCTCTGATTGCTTTATCAGAAAGCATACTTCTTTCATCATCACTTACGATTATATCAAGATTGTAGATAGTAGCTGTTGCAACTATAACCAAATCGTTATTAATCTCTTGGTTGGATAAAGAACCATCTTCTTTTCTGTAAGCTTTGAAGTAATCATTAGATAAAGTTCTAATAAGCTTATTGAATTCTAGATTATGACGAGTTACAAGTGAATCGTATATGTTTAGGAGGAGTATCCTAAGTTTCTTTCCTTCTAAAGTTACATGCTTTGGAGTTCCTCTTAGTTCTTGTCTAACGATTGTAGTGCCATAGATGACTATTCGATGCGATTCCCTTTTTTCTTCTATGTTTTGTAAAGTTATTTTATCACTAACTAATCTGCCATAAACACTTGTGTCTAAAATTATTCTTTTCTGTGTCATGGAAATCTCAGATTTCCAGGATCCTCGGAAACAAAGTTTCCGGGAAACAGGAAATTTCTTTGAAATTTCCCAGTTCACCGAAAATCTTTGATTTTCGCGTGTTTCATTAGTCATTTTAAATCACCAATTGTTTGTTAAGGTGAAGTGCTCGAAAATCGAAGATTTTCGGCATGTTGGAAATCTTTGATTTCCATACACTTTGTAATTAGTTTTCTTTGGAAATGGAAACTATAATTTAAATGCTGAACTATGGATGAATGATTTAAAATAGGTTTTTTAGCTGAAACACAGGATGATTTTGGCACTGTGCTAAAAAATGCAAAGCATTTTTGGCATCCTCGAAAATCGGAAAGATTTTCGGGAAACAGGAAATCGAAGATTTCCAAGTTCACCAAAAATTCGGTTTGCGAATTTTTTAGTGTTTGGGTTATGGAAGTTTGTTTTATCATCTTTTTTTCTTTTTGTGTTAGGTATCTGATTTTACATGACATTGGTACCCAAAATTACACATTTTCTTTGTTCTGTTGGGTACCTGATTTCCCACGTAGTGGGTGCCGAAAATCTCTGATTTTCAAGCATACATGAATTTTCATGCTTGATGGGCTGAAATGCCCGGATTTTTGGGTTTCATGGTTTGTGTGTTGTGTTGTGGTTTTGGTGTTTGTTTGTTTTCATCTCAAAGAGCCTTCTTTACATCCTTAATCCTCTCATCCAACTCTTTCGACCAGGCAGCAGTGAATTCTCATTCACGAAGTGAATGAGCGTTCCACACTCTTCCGGAGTCTTGAAAACAGACTCAGTGATTTCTATGCCTGTTGGGAAGAGAATCATTAGGCCACCAATACCACGCTGATATGAGTTCGGAGTTGTGCGCCGCCAACAACGTCTACCACCTTACCAGACACCATAGCCGACACCCGGCATTCGATGGTGAGAGTGTCAGCGGCATCCATATCGAAGATTTTACCTCCACCAATAACTGCCTTCGACTCGGCTGCTGTATTTGACCCGTAGTTGTGATAATGTAGAAAACCTCGTCGATTAGATGCTACAGCGGCAATACTGACAACATCTGCATCTGTCTCAATTTGCGAGAACTCAACTGATCCAAAAATCACGTAATGCCCAGTAACAGGCGCCGTAAAGGTACTGGTACCGTCAAAGTCTGCGTTTTGATCCGTGACCTCGGTATCGAATATGATCGTGAACGTGGAGCCATCGCCCGTGACATTGCTATCCACCGCGCTGTTATAGGCTACAA
>JADFLA010000055.1 GCA_022564635.1 Nanobdellota archaeon
TTTATATGCAGCACGTAGGTTTACCTCTATTTTTTTATTATTTTTCTCAAGAAAAATAATTATTCCTCTAAAGGAAGAGGAAACTCATGCTTTTTTAGAGGAAGGGTTTCTGTAGAGCCGTAGAAACGAAATTTATAAATACTAGCATCTAAATCAAATTTATATAAATTATATATATTTTAAAGATACAGTTGAGGGTGGCATTAGAAATGGCTACTACCGTAGATTATAATCAAAGAGGATCTTTATTAGAAGAGTTAGCTGCAATAGATGATCTTTCAGAACATAGGGGAAGATTATTTGAAGTTATTGATGGTATTCGAGATATTCTTGTACCTGAATATGCTGATGGTCTGATTGGAGTGAAAAAGCTCGAACAAAGACTCACCCTTCGATCTAGTTTCACTAAAGAGGCTTTGGAATTATTCTCAAGAGGTGTACAAGTACCATTACAGCGAGGATTAGATGATTTAGAAGAATATAGTAGAGATACTGTAAATGAAGTATTTATTGCACTCTATGGGCAACTAGTTAATGAAATTAATGGAAGACAATTATATGATATAGTGAATCATGATAGGTATGATGATACGAATGTGGAGTTAGGAGAGCTTATGAATCAAATAGAGATTTATCATACCTACTCTACATGGGTAAATCAAAATGAAAGAGTTATTGAGGGATTAAATCAACAAGATGGTGAAAGAGCTTCAAAACAATTCAGGGATTTGAAAAAATCTGTAGGGGGTATTATGAGCGCATTTAAAATACTTATATGGCAAGATAATAACATTGAATCTGCATATGCTGGGTTTAATGTGAATAAAACGTTGGAAAATTATGACTCTGCTCGGGATGTAGTAGAAGGAACTATTAGTGATTGTAATAAGTTAATTTCACAAAACGGTTCCAGTGTAAAAGGCAATGGTTGGGCTGCGATAATAAAGTTCGCTAGTACTATTCAATTTAATGCAGAATATTATATTTTGAAAATGGGCTATGATGTGTATCATGATAATACTATGAGGGGCAATTTGCAGTATCCAGAACAGTTTAAGCAGGATTTAATGGATGGGGCTGGAAAAATGAGATATTTTCATACTGCAAATTTAATTGATGTTCCTTCAACTTTGCAATTATCTTCTGATGAAAACGCGTTTTATGAGGTAAAATTAAGTCCTAAATCATCGTATTAATTCTTCTACTCTTACTCACATAATTCAAAACTCTACCATCTTTATATTTCCCAGAACCTAAAAAATTATTATTATATTTTACAATTACAAATCCATCATAATTTCCTTCTATTTCCAAATCTTCTCCATGAAGCCATTGCTTTGCTTGCTCCTCGCTTATATCCACAATGTTTTTTGTTGCTGTTGGACCTATAATTTGAGATCCTTCGATACTTAATCTTGTATCTTGATTATTAATTTCACAAAAATACATTCCAATAGAATTAATTCTTAATTTAGACATATCAATTTTTTCAATATCTTTATTAACAATAAAAATTCTATTTTTATTGTTTTTAAGAAAAGCATATTTTAAAGTTAATTTTGCATTCCACTGGTTTTCTATTAATTTAAGGATTTTTTTTATTTCTTTGGTATTTAATATTTTTAATTCTGGCATTTTATATGCCCCAAACTGGATTTTTTTTCCTCATTATACCAGATATTTCTTTTAGAATTTCAATTTCCTCTTGGCTTAAGTATTTCTTAAATTCCCTTAATTTTCTAAAATCATCTTCAGGAACAGCAGAATATAGAATATCTCCTTCATTAATTTGCCTTCCTACAGTGACTTTTGGCAGTGAAACAGCTACCTGTTGGTTTTTTTCTGCTTCGTTAACAGTTTTCTGGTCTTTTTGTATGCTCTTTATCTCTGTTATTTTGTTTCCATCACTTTTCATTAATGGTGTATCAACCTTTATTTTTCCCTCCAGAACATCGACACCTACAACAGCTGGATTGTTTTGCCTAAAAACATAGCCTTTCATAATCTGGATTTTGCATGGCCTTACCAAGAACTCAATCTCTTTGCCTTCCAATCTTTTTTTCTCTTTTTCTTTGTAATTTTCAAAATCTTCAATTAATTTGTAAATAATATTGTTTGTAAGTACTTTAACATTTTTAGGAACCTTTACACCTAACATTAAATTGATATTAAATCCCAAAATTGCAGAATTTAGAGGATCTTTTTCATAATTAATGGATGCATCTGAAATGTCCTTTTTTGAAATATTACCGATAGATGCTTTTTTTACTGGAATATTTTTCTCTTTGAGTAATTTAATAAGAGCTTCTAGGCTTCCCAAAGAATCTGCTTTTATCACTAGGCCTTGCTTGTCAGTTTCGATTATTACTTCTTGGACTTCTTTTTTGATTTCTTTTTTTACTTGCTCCAGTTCATTTTTATTGCAAGATCTTAATGGCATGCCTGCTGCCACTTCATCTATATCAGGTGCTGAGATTTTAACACCCATGGCAGCGGAAACTTTGTTGACAGAACGAAATTTTGTTTTTTTGTCCCTTATGTCTTCTAATGGCAATGGTTCTAGCAATGTTTTTACTTTTGTAATGATTGGTTCGGATAAGGTTCCTATTACAATAATATCATTTTTCTTTAGAGTTCCATCATAAATAATTACATCAATTGTTTTTCCAATGCCTTTATCTTCTTTTACTTCTAAAATTGTACCTTTGACATTTCCTTCTATGTTTACATTTAGGCTTTGCTCCATGAATTTTTGAGCTAATCCGGTTAATACCATTAATAACTCTGGAATTCCTTCTCCTGTTTTTGCAGATGTTGGAACTATTGCAATTTGTTTTGTATAGTCTTCTATCCTATCGAATCTCTCTGCATTAAGGTTTAGTTCTGAGAGTTTTCCAACAAGCTCGTAAAGCTTTGTATCAAGAACTTTTTTTATTGTATCTGATTGTGATTCTATATTCTGGATTAGAAATTTGGTATTACTTTGCCAACCTGATATTAAATCTATTTTGTTTAAAGCTATAATAAAAGGTGTTTTATATTGCCTTAAAATATCAATGCATTCCAATGTTTGAGTCATAATGCCTTCGTTTATGTCTATGACTAGGATTGCAATGTCTGCAAGATTTCCTCCTCTTTTTCTTAGAGAAGTAAAGGCTGCGTGACCAGGTGAGTCAATGAATAATAGCCCAGGAATTGTGAGTTTTAGTTTTAATGTGTCTAAAAGTTTGCCGCATGTATTTTTTATTGTTTCTAGGGTAATATTGCTACTGCCAATATGCTGCGTAATTTTACCAGCTTCAGTTTGAGCGATGGAGGACTGCCTAATATGATCCTGTAAAGATGTTTTTCCATGGTCTATATGACCCATAAAGGTTATTATTGGTTGACGTAATTTCATGAGAAATAGGTCTCTAGGTATGTTTATAAAGGTTTTTGTGAGTAGACTTAATATAAGAAAAAGCTTTTTGATATTTAAAATTATATTATTTAATAGATTTCTTAGCCTTTTCCAGAACTTAATACTAAATGTCTATAACCAAGATCCGGAACGTAACGCGGTCCTAACTCAACTGCCTGTTGGAATAACTCCATAGCTAAAGGAAATTTTCCAGCCTCAAATGCTTCTGGACCCATTCTATTTCTGATATTATTTCCAGCTTCTTGTATTGCTTGACGTGCCAATTCTGGAGTTACAGTTCTTCCATCTTCCAAAACAGTTCCATGTTTTGCTCTGTGTCCTAATTCTTCTCTAGTAATTTCAGCTGTTGCCAGATCTACCATTCTGCCTTTAAGTGCAACTGCACCTGTTCCATTTAGCCAAGGTCCACCATAACCTATACCTTCTTCTGCACTATCAACCATACCTTCATAGGTTCTTGCTCCTTGTGGTAGTTCCAAAAGTTGTTGTTGAGTTACATTTGGCTCGTGTTCAAATTTATAAGGTTGAGATGGTTTTCCGTCCATTACTTCCTCAAAAACTTCCTTAATAAGCTGTACGGTTGCAGGGTGTGCAGACCATTTTCCATAAAATCCTATTTCAGCTTCACGTCTAGCGTCTGCTTTGACTGCATCTATTCTCCGACTGTAGGCTTCTGGATCACTTTGTCTTTCTGCACCAGTTGGTACATTTGCTTCCATGCCCCCCATTGGTTGTGCTCCACGTTCATAGCATACTCTCAATGGTTCTTTTTGGTAAGCTATCATAAAAGGTTGCATCATTGTTACTAGTTGACGATCTGGCAAGCCCATATTTGGATGATTTCTAAATGCACGATACCATGAAGCAGTTTGATCCCATCTACCAACATTTGCACACATTGCATAATCTTTCATTGCATGAAGTATTTCCGCAACTTGGAATGTGGCAAGAATCTGTTCTATCAATATAGATACTTTAATTGTTCCTTTTGGGATATTTTTCTTATTGCTAATTGCATCCAATACATTTGATAATAATCCACCTTCTTCATAATGTTCAATTTTTGGAAGGTAATTGGCTGGTGTTTGCCCTCTACGCATTTGATCTGGAGTTAGAATAGAGTGAACCATACCGAGATCAAACATTGTCGCAGAAACAGGTTGACCATCAACAAGCATATGTGCTTCAGGAAGATGTAAACCTCTGGGTCTGGTTATAATTGTTGCTAAATCTTCATTTAAATTAAATTCTCCTGTATCTGGATTAAATTCTCTTTGACGAGTTATTGCGTTGTAAAGATTGAATGTATTTGCTAAAATATTTTCCCATAAAGGAGATAAAGCATCTTCATAGTCTGCCATCCAGGTATTAGCTCCAGAATTGAGGGCTCCTGCTACCATTCGTGCACTATTAGCCGGCCCTGTGAGCTCAGCCCACCTATATAGAAGGTCATCTGGGATATCTGTAACTCTCCATGTTTTGTCTTCACGAATATGTCTTGTTTCTGGTAAGAAATCAGGAAGTTTGCCGTCATCAAATTCTGCATACCTCTTTTCTCTTTGTGCTAAAAGTTCTGCATGTCTTTCACCAAATGCGTCCTGTAAATCGGCTATCAAAAATAATGCATCACCATTAGGATCTAGAACTTCAAGCTGCTCAGGAACTCCACCTACAATTGTGATTCCCCTTTCTTTTAATCTATCTTCTAATGCCATTTAAAACCACCTTTAAATTTTTATTTTAAATTCAAAAAAAACAAATGGTATATAAACCTTTTCATTAAAAAATTATTGTTGTAATCAACATTTAAGGACGAAATTATTTAATTTTAAACTTATGTAGAACTATAATTTCTTTTTAATTACCTTTATTGGCTTTTTCTTCATAATTTTTAAGGCTTCATTATACCTTAGAAGTTTTTCCTTTGCGCCGTGATGTTGTATGACAGATTCTGCATTAGTCATTCCTAGTTTTAGAGCAAATTCAATGTTATTTTTCCTTATTATTCCGCATAAGAATGACGATGCAAATGCATCACCTGCTCCAGTAGTTTCTATAATTTCAATATTATGCGGTTTTCCAGAATAAATATAGTTGTTTTCATAGACATATACGCCATGTTTTCCATCTGTAATTGCAACAATTTTTGGCCCTAACTCATTTAATTTTTTTAATAAATTTTTTATACCAACAAAGTTGGTGCCGGAAATTTCTAATTTCCGAGCATTTCCTTTTCCAACTAATAATTCTGCTTCTTCTTTATTTAAAACTAAAATATTTGTTTTCTTCAAAATATTTTTCAAATAATTTTTTCCTTTTTTTGCCAAATATGAACTAATGTTAAATGCCATTTTTATTTTATTTTTTTCTGCATAGCTAGCTATTTTTTCAAGTGTTTTGAAAGACTTTCCTATCATAGAAGAGAAATAGAACCATTTTGTTTTTAATTTTTTAAAGTTAATTTCGTTAAATCCCAAATCATTGTTGGAACCTCTAAATACAAGAATAGTGCGGTCATGTTTTTTACTGTCTAAGACTATAGAATAACCGGTTCTTCCAGTTTTTGACCTTATAATTAATGAGGTATTTACTTTTTCTTTTTTTAATTGATGAACAACTCTTTTGGAGTTGTATTTTGAGCCTATCTTCCCCAAGAAAGCAACTTTATGGCCTAATCTTGATAAGGAAACTGCGGTGTTTGTTCCACCACCACCTATAGTTAGAATTAATTCTTCCATCAAAATTTTCGCTCCTACAGGATATGCAATACACTCTTCTTTATGTATACCATGTATCATTTCAGAAAATTCGGTCCTTGCAAGAGCATCTACAGTAGCAGAACCAACAGTTATTACATCGAACATAAGTTAATATTGATTTTATTGGTTTAAATAGTTTTTTATAATTTAATTATTTTTTAACAAGAATTTTAATGCAAAAATTTTTAGTTTCTTACTTTTGAGAAGGACTCAACATATTCGATATTTCCCTGAGCTGATTACTATAAAATTTCTGAAGCAATTGAGTGTCTTGGTCATGTAGCTCCACGAACAAATATGTTGTGTCACCTTCGCGATATTTCGAAATACCCCATGGTAATTTTGGGAAAGTTTGCTCACCTAATGGCACTCCCAGAATATACACCTTATTGTAAAGCAGCTGGGTGTTTTGTACCTTTGAAAATACCTCAGTAGGCATCTGTATGCCATAATAAGTGTCGATTGATTTTCCTCTAAGAGACATAGGGGTTTCTAATGCAATTACATCTCCCATCTGCGACATTAACTTTGCAAGAGAATCAACTCGAGACTTTATTTGTTCCTGGTTAGATCTTCTTACGGGTTCAAAAATATATGCAGTAACAGAATCGACTATTAAATCAAGAGGTTGTTGCATAATTTCAGCATGAGGATTTACATGCTTTTTAAATATTTCTAGTTAGCTAATATTGTCCAGAATATCATGCGCATCAACATTACTTAATGACTCCTTAATTTTTTCCCAGTCTTTGCCAAACTTTGTGCTAAATAATGTTAGCATCATGTCTTTTTCCTGCATTGAAACACGGGCATTTCTATCTGCTTCTATAAGACCATAAGGATAGCCAATAAAAACAGCATCTTTGCAATTATTTGAAATTAAACTTATTATATCATTAATATATTGTTTTTGTTCTTTATAAATCTCAAATCTAAAAATATATTTTGATTTTTCATGGAGTTTTACAAAAGACATGTCTGCTTTATGATTGCTGGATTTTATTTCAACAACTGGATTATAAAACCATTTTCCATTAATTTTGAATTTATTCAATGCATTTGCTATAGAATTTCCTTTGTCCGTCATTAATGTAGTAGTTTTGCTTAATCCGCAAATAGTTATATTTTTTTCTGTTGCTTTTTTATACAATTCTTCAAAATATTTTTTTTCATTAGTAAAGGTGCATTGCAAAGAACCATCTAAAACAATAATATCCTTTTTATCTAAATTATCAATGATGTTTATTGCTGTTTTTAATTCTGAGAACCTTCTTATTACATTTGCTACATTAGAAATGCTTGCGCGAGATATTCCTTGTTTGATAGTTTCGTCTAAAGAGTTCAATAATAAATCTTCATTATTTGGAACAATTTCATTTAAATTATAATTAATAAACTCAACATTATAAAATAATTCATTATTTACATTTTTTGTTGAGATGAATGCATAGAAATCAATCTTTTTTGCTTTGATTCTTTTATTATTCAGGTATATTGTGTAATAAATTCTAATCAAATTTAATGAAAAGTTTGATGATTTAATAATTTCAGAGCTTCCGCCATCAATAAATGCAATTTTATTGTCAGATTTTATATTTTTTATTTCCTTGAAATTATTTTTATCAAAATTGAGTGGTTTGTATGCCGTATCCGAGAATTGAATATGATTATCTTTAATATTGGAGATATTGCTTTTTACCAGGTTTATTATTTGGTTGTAGATTTGGTGCATTTCTATCGGAATTGTGTTTGTGTATATAAAAATAATGCAGTTTGGATGGCTTTGGTCGTAAACCCTCCTCTTAAATCAAGGGCTTTTTAGGGCAATAAGTTTTTATAGATATTTCAGAATAAATAATCAGATGTTTGTTTACAAAATATTAATCAAATGGAAGAGATGTAACTAAGGTCTTTTCTAAGAAACTTTCTATGGTTGAATCTATATCATCAGGATCATCGCCTGTTACAACCAATACACCGCCGTTTTTTCGCCTATAAATTCCAAAAGATAATGTTCTGCCACGCCCGAAATATGCAAAGTCATCCTCTTCCTGTCTTTCTAATACTATCCCGAGTTTAGATTTGTTGTACTCTTCCACTGCAGCATCTAAATCTCCTTCAAATATTAGACTCCCAACTCGGACTATTCCCTGCTCTAAAGGAACATGACCATGATAAATGTGTTGTTGATTTAACACCATGTTATAAGTGAATCAAAGAACGATTAAAAGGTTTTCGAATATCACGGCTTTGCACAATAAGCTATTTTGGGTATGAAAATAAGACAATAAATTTATAACTCAATATAGTTTCCGTAAAAGTAGCTATAGTTATAGTTTCTTCAACAACTCCTATATTCATTTCAGTAAAATTATTTTCTACTATTTTGTTTGTTTTTATATATATTTAGAAATTCTTCACTTAAATTAAATTTTATCATATTCTTCTCTCCCCCTTTAAAATAGCAACTCTTCAGAGATGATTCACCCTCGATTTCACCTACTTTCCACCTCTGAAGAGGCGCTTTATGGAACATT
>JADFLA010000056.1 GCA_022564635.1 Nanobdellota archaeon
AAGCCTTGAGCCACATATTTGATTGTCCTGATGGAACTTTGATTGAGGTTAAAAGTGATAATGCTAGACGTTGGAAGTCCGATAGTTGTGATTGTATTCTAGTTTTTGAGATGGATACTTTGGAACTTGATTTTGCAATTCAAGTTTGTCAGATTCATAAAGCTGTCAGAGATGTAGATTTAGTTTCTACAGTTCAACTTCATAATAGTTCAATTAATCTAAAATTTGGAAATGTGGAATTAAGTGAACTACAAATAAATGAAATATCTGAAGACAAAATAAATGAAACATCTAGAATCAAGACTTTAGGAACTCCAGAAATCAGAGCTGATTCAGGAAGAAAAGTTCAAATAGAAAATGACCTTAGGAGTAAGAATAGATGAACTTGAAATTCTGGAAAACAAAAGAGGAAAAAGTAATGAGGTCAGGAGGAATTACAAATGGAACTACAACGGCAAGAAGAAGATCAAGGCAGCATACTCTGATTGTCATACAACTGTTCAATACGTGACTCATATTTTTCCGGCGAAAAATCTTCACGCGCACTAAAGCACAGCGCATCTTGAATCAACCACTCACTATCATAGGATGGAAGTAGATCTCCTTTGCATGAGAATTGGTGAGTCTTTTATGCTTTTTCACTTCATACCGCTGACCTGTTACTCATTCCCCAATGTAGTCACAGTCGAACGTGATGAATATGACAACTTAAAAAAACGACTGGGAAAATTAGGTAATGAATACAAAGGTTTTCTATTAACTGCAGAGGAATTTTTAAGCCAAGAGCTGGAAAGAGCAGAAGCACCGTTGAAGTTTGCATCCACATCTTCTAGTTTTCTTATAAAAGGATGGATTCCTACTGAGCAATTAAATAAATCAATCGATAGGTTAAACAAAGCCGGTAAAAATAAAATATTTATACAGTTTCAAGATGCAAAAAAAGAAGACAAAGTTCCGGTAAAGCTTAAAAATGCAGGGTATGCAAAACCTTTTGAATTTTTCATTAATTTATATTCTATGCCAACTTATAAAGAAATTGATCCTACTTTTTTCATATTCCTTACATTTCCCTTATTTTTTGGTTTTATGCTAGGGGATATTGGATATGGTATTGTAAGTTATGTGTTATTTTGGTTTTTGAAAAAGAAATTTCCAAAGGCAAAAAATATTTTTAATGTAATGCTCTTAGCATCTGCCGTTTCCATTGTCTTTGGGTTTTTGTATGGGGAAATTTTTGGTTTAGAAGAGATTGGAGAATTTACTTTACCACATGTACTAAGCAGAGTACACGAAATAACTACACTATTATATGTAGCAATTGGAATTGGAGTTGTACATGTAAATATCGGATTAATTATAGGTTTTATCAATGAAATGAGAGCTCATGGCTTATCCAAAGCAATTTTTGAAAAAGGTAGTTGGTTTGTGCTGCAAATAGGTGTTGCTTTGCTTGCATTATCTAGTTTTAACATAATTAATTTATCAACAATAATAGGTTATGGATTCGTATTATTATCAATTATAATGCTGCTTAAAGGAGAAGGAATAAAAGGCATAATAGAGCTTCCGAGCATTTTTACAAATATATTGTCTTATGCGCGATTAATGGCTATTGGCTTAAGCTCTGTTTCATTGGCTTTACTAATAAATGAATCAGCCGCTGGATTATTCCATAAAGGCGGATTTTCCATATTATTTGGAATCTTACTATTAATTGTTGGACATGTTTTTAATATTGTGCTGGGATTGTTCGGAAGTTTCCTACATTCACTAAGATTGCATTATGTTGAGTTTTTTTCAAAGTTTTTCGATGGCGGTGCTGAAAAGTACAGGCCTTTCGGATTAAAAGAATAAAATAAATTTCAATAAACAAAATTACAATAACTAAACACGCGAAAATCAAAGATTTTCGGTGAACTGGGAAATTTCAAAGAAATTTCCGGTTTCCCAAAAATTGCAAAGCAATTTTTTAGGATCCTGAAAATTCAAAGAATTTTCATGAATTTAATAAAATAATAAATAATCAAAACAACGACGCAAAACTGATTAATAATTAAAAATAAATTCAAAATTAAATTAAAATAATGATTAATAATATTGGAAATCAAAATTAATGGAAAAAATAATTGAATTTCAAAAATTTTAAAAAATAAAATTAAAAAATTAATGGAGGTACCTGAAAATCATCGATTTTCCGTACCTCCTCGTTAAAACAATTGGAGGTAATAAAAAATGCCATTAGAAAGCGTAGGTTTGATTGCGGTTGGAGCTGGTTTAGCAGTTGGATTAAGTGCTATTGGAGCAGGAATTGCTGAGAAGGATATTGGAGCGGCAGCTGTCGGAGCAATAGCAGAAAAAGATGAGATGTTCGGTAAAGGATTAATCTTTACTGTTATACCAGAGACATTAGTTATATTCGGCCTAGTAGTTGCTATAATGATTTTAGGCTTAGCAGGTTAAGGAAAAATGGGGCTGGAGATAGTAAAGGATGAGATAATTAGGAATGCAAAAAATCAAGAAGAATCCTTGATTGCAGAAGCTAGAAAAGAGACTATTAGATTAATGGATGAATCAGAAAAGAAGATTGTAGGATTAAAAGAAGAGAGTGATATAGAAACTAAGAGGATAATAGATTTGATAAAGAAGCAGGAATTGGCGTCTGCCGAGTTAGAGAACAAAAAGGTGCTTCTCGAGGCAAAAAAACAGCTAATCGAAAGTGTTTTTTCAGAACTGGGAAAAAAACTTGAGAAATTAGACAGTAAAAAAAGAGAAGTGTATGTAAAAAAACTGTTAGAAAAGGCAAAAAATGATATTGAGGTTGCAAATGTTTATGTTAATGAAAAAGACATTAAATTTCTGGAAAATGCAGAATCTGTTGAAATTATAGGTGGATTAATAGCTGAAAATGAGGATAAAACTGTCAGAGTTGATTATAGCTTTGATACAATGTTGCAATCCTTAAAGGAAAATGAGTTGCAAAATATAAATAAAATATTGTTTAGTTAAGATGGTATTAGAACTAAAACACAAAAAGCTGGAACTTGGGACTTATCCATATACTTATGTAAGAACCCAAGTTATGAAGTCTTTGCTTTTCAAGAAAGACGATTACGATAAAATGCTTAAGATGAGTTTTAATGAAATTGCAAAATTTTTACAGGACTCACATTACAAAAAAGAGATAAATGAGCTGGCTACAGAGCACTCTGGAGCTGATTTATTAGAAATAGCTTTAAACAGGAACCTTGCTGGTTCTTTTAAAAAATTGATTAGAATTTCTACCAGTGAGCTGGCTTTATTAATTAAGGAATATATAATAAGAAAAGATATTGATGATATAAAAACAATAATAAGGGGAAAATTCACTGGAACAGATGAAAAGTTAATTATTAATTCAATTACGGTAGCAGGAACTTTAAGTCATGATTTTCTGATGGAACTTTTAAAGAAAGAATCAATTGAAGAAATTTTAAAAAATAATAAAATTATACCATTTGATTTATTAAAAGATGGGCTAAATGAGTTAAATGAAAAAAAGACTTTGGTGGGGATAGAGAATGCATTTGATAAGTTTTATTACAAACATTTAATTAAATTTTCTAAATATTTGCCTAAACAAGGAGCTTTATTTAGGGAATTTTTGATGAAAGAAGTTGAGATATTAAATATATTAACGTTGTTAAGATTGAAAAAAACAAAATTTGATAAAGAAGCTATTAAAAAATTTATTATTCCATCTGGTTTTAAAAGCTCAAAATTAATGAGTTTAGCGGATGTTGACGATTTGGAAGAACTTTCAAGGGCTCTAGAAAAAACAGAATATAAGGCTGTAATAAAAAGAGGTTTTGAGGAATATAAGGAAAAAGGCTCATTAATAACCCTAGAAACTGATTTATACAAATATCTGCTTAAGCAAGCAATTATGTTGCTGCATTTGCATCCTCTAAGCGTTGATGTAATTTTGGGTTACATGTTTGCAAAAGATATTGAGGTTAGGAATTTGAAGATTATTGTTAAAGGGAAACAATTAGGGTTGAGTGAGGAGTTTATTGAAAGTCAATTGGTTTATTAAAAATGGAATCATTAATAGAACCCGGTATGCATTACGATGCTTCAAGGGATGGAAAAGTTATTATTTCAAGTGAGATACAGTGTATCCATCCATACAGAGGATTTTTAACAATTTTTGCTACTGATATTACATCAATCTTATGTCCTGTAGAAGCCACTGAGGAATCCATAACGGAATTGCAAAGAATTTGTTGGGAGCATCAACATATTTATGCTGACTTGAGGAACGAGTTTATGCCTGCCTCAATTAAAGTAAGAGAACTTTCTGAATTAATATTGTATTCTCTTGGAAGAGTTGGATATGATGAATTGGATCATGATAAAATTTTATCAATTGATATGGAAATTGTAGACGCAATACACAGAAATAGATCTCAGTAAAAGTTTTGGTACTAATAACATATGAAACTATTAAAAATGCAACAGAATTAAAATAAAAATAATAATTAATAAAATTTAAAAAATGGTAAAAACAGCTGTTTTAGGAAGCAATGAATTTGTTGTTGGGTTTCAGCTAGCCGGAATTAAAAATACTATTGAAGTTAGTGATAATCCTCTTCAGGATATTAATAATTTAAAAAATAATAAAGAAACCGGAATTGTAATTATTGAAGAAAATATAATGGAAAATCTGGATAAACATCAAAGAATAGAAATCGAGGATTCAGTTGATCCAGTGTTTATTCCTGTATCGACAAAAGTGGAGCAGGATTCATTAAAAAGATTAATTAAGAAGTCAATTGGAGTGGATTTATGGAAATAAAATTCCACTTCGTGGAATTTTTTGGCCTCCCCAAACTAGTTATACAACATGAAGCGTCCCACCCCAACAAAAGAAAAATAATGTTCACAACTAAATTAATATTGGAGGATTACTAAAATGGACAAAGGAGTTATTTACCGGGTAGCAGGGCCAGTAGTTGTAGCTAAAGGCATTAAACCAAGAATGTATGATGTTTGCAGGATAGGCAAGGAAAAATTGATGGGAGAGGTTATCCAAATTACTGGAGATAAAGTTATTATTCAGGTTTATGAAGACACATCTGGAATTAAGCCAGGAGAACCAGTTATTAATACTAAAGAACCATTAACAGTTGAACTTGGACCTGGATTATTAACAAGTATATATGATGGTATCCAAAGACCGTTGCCTGTACTAATTAAGCAAATGGGAGATTTTATCAAAAGAGGGGTGGACGCTCCTGGTTTGGATCAGCAAAAGAAATGGGATTTTAAGGCAGTTGCTAAAAAAGGTGATGATGTTAAAGGTGGAAGCATTCTAGGGGAAGTAGAAGAAACACCTGGGAATATTCATAAAATTATGGTTCCTCCAAATCAAAAAGGAAAACTTGCGGAGATAAATTCTGGAAAATTTACTGTCAATGATGTTATTGGTAAATTGGATAATGGTTTTGAATTAAAATTAAAGCATAACTGGCCAGTTAGAATAGAAAGACCGGTTTCTTCAAAACTTAAACCAGAAATGCCCTTGATAACCGGACAAAGAATTATTGATGCTTTATTTCCAATTGCAAAAGGAGGTGTAGCAGCTATACCTGGGCCATTTGGAAGTGGAAAGACGGTAATGCAGCAAAGCCTTTCCAAATGGTCGGATGCTGATATTATTGTATATGTTGGTTGTGGAGAAAGAGGAAATGAGATGACAGAGGTGCTAACAGAATTTCCTAAACTTACAGATCCAAAGAGTGGCAAACCTTTGATGAATAGAACTGTGTTAATAGCAAATACATCAAACATGCCAGTTGCTGCAAGAGAAGCAAGCATATATACTGGAGTTACAATTGCTGAATATTATAGGGACATGGGCTATTCAGTAGCTTTGATGGCAGATTCTACAAGCAGATGGGCAGAGGCGATGAGGGAAATAGGCTCAAGATTAGAGGAAATGCCTGGAGAAGAAGGTTATCCAGCTTACTTAAGTACAAGATTAGCGCAATTTTATGAAAGAGCCGGAAGAGTAATTCCATTAGGAACAAAAAATGAGGGAAGTATTAGCATAATTGGAGCTGTTAGTCCAGCAGGAGGAGATTTTTCAGAACCGGTAACACAAAGCACTTTAAGAGTTACAAAAGTATTTTGGGCTTTAGATGCTAAATTAGCCCAGAGAAGGCACTTCCCATCCATAAATTGGCTAACGTCTTATTCCTTGTATCATGATGCATTGGATGAATGGTATGTGAAGAATGTTGCTAGTGATTGGAGAAGCCTTGTAGGAAAGATGATGAGCATTTTGCAGGAAGAGGAAAAGCTATTGGAAATTGTACAGCTTGTTGGTTCGGATGCCTTGCCGGAAAGACAACAAGTTACATTGGTAGTTGCACGATTAATAAGGGAAGTATTATTGCAGCAGAATGCATTCCATGATGTTGATACTTTTTGCGATATGAAAAAAACGCATGATATAATGATATCAATAATGAAAATTTCAAAAATGGCTAATAACGCTTTAGACAACGGAATGAGGGCCGAGCAGATTTTAGAGACAAAATCAAAAGACAGGTTATCGGAAATAAAGTTTGTTAAGAGTTATGATAATCTACTGAAAGAGATAATGGGTAAGATAGAAAAGGAGTTAAAACAATAATTTAAAAAATTCAATAAAAATTAAAAATAATTCAATTAAATAAAAATGCATTTAAAAATTATTCAATAAATAATAAAAACAATTAAATTATTCAAAAATTAATGGTAGATGCAAAAATGTTTCAAGAATATATACCGCAAATATCTAAATATTTGGCGAATGCAGTTGGAGTTAATCCTTCAAAAATAATAGTGGGAGAAGTAATACAAGATGGTTCATTTATTTGGGGTCCATTTAAAATTCCATTCTTGCTCGATGGACAGGAAATAGGATATGCTAGTGCGAATAATGAGAATAGTGTACCTTTAGTTACTTTTCGATTACCCCCTTCTGAAGCAGGAAAATCATACGCCCCCTTTTCTATGAAAAGCTTAACTGGCTTTGATCTCGGCTTTGATCTTAAAGGGGTACGGCTTACTTATTACATTAACGAACATCCTGAATTTAAAGAAGTACTAAAACATTTAAGGGTAAATGAGAGAATTCCAAGACAAAAAATATGTGGTGGAAATGAGCCTGAAGTTTATCCATTAAAAAATGGAGATTTAGAAGGAAAGATGATCTATATTCTAGGAACTCCATCGGAAGAACGATTGTGCATACAAGTTGAACCTAAAGATGTAAAATATATACCTGAAGCAGATGAACAAGTTGAACAGCAGCATCATTGCATTCATGGCGAAGATGCTCCAGTTAACCCCTTTGATACCAATCCAAAAAATGCTAAAGAACTTTCGGTTGTTAGCATAACATTGAGTAGACTAATCGATCCAATCCCTGAATTATCAATTCATACCAGTAATTATTTGGAAGAAACTTTAGAAGGTCTTTTAGTACCTGCAGATGGTCTGGCATTAGAAGGTATACATACTCTACAAAATGAGAAACAGGGGGGATTAAAAATAATAACACCGGTTGTGAAATTAAGGACACCATATGAGAATTTTATAGAAATAAAATTAAATGATCCCTTAACTGAAGAAGATTGGGAAAACAAAATAAAGCTAGCAAGAAACTTAGAAGCTATGTTTAAAGAATAAATTTTATGGAGATAATTAAAAAAATGAAAGAATATAAAACAATTAGCAGGGTTGCAGGACCATTAATTTTCGTAGAGAAAACAGAGCCAATAGGATATGCAGATATTGTTAAAATTGCATTACCGGATGGAACAATAAAAAATGGCCAAGTATTAGATACTAGCGATGATATTGTTGTTGTTCAAGTATTTGAAGGAACTTCTGGAATAGATGTTGACACTAGGGTTAAGTTTTTAGGGGATGCTTTAAAGTTAAGTGTTTCAAAAGATATGCTTGGTAGGATTTTGAGTGGAAGTGGAAAGCCTATTGATGGCGGTCCAGAAGTTATTCCAGAAAAAAAATTGGATATTATGGGTGCGGCTATAAATCCTTTCTCAAGAGCTTTACCACATGATTTTATACAAACTGGAATTTCAACAATAGATGCGATGAATACCTTGGTTAGAGGTCAGAAACTACCTTTGTTTTCAGGATCTGGATTGCCGCATCGGCAGCCTTTTGCGCGATCATCCCGTTTTTGACGAAATCGCAAGTCGTTTTGCTCATGACTACTCGCATAAGTGATTCGCCCCAGCCGGTAGCAGATACCGCTGCGCTCTGGTTGTCTGCAAATCCACCAGAGCCGATCAGAGGGCTGTCCCCAACCCGCCCGGGCAGTTGATTGGCCGTGCCACCAGTAGAGGTCGCTACTGCAAGATCGCCATGAGAGTCACGGGCAACACAGCCAACAGTTCCGAGGGAGGAGGCCTCCCCATATGGTTGTAAGTTGTTTCGCCAGCCCTCGTATTCTCGTTCTACAACAAACCACTGTACGGCTTCATGTTCTAGTCCTTTTTCGCGCGCAATTTTCTCCGCGCCCTCACCAATAATCATGACATGTTCTGTGTCATCCATCACAAACCGAGCGAGTGTAATCGGATGGCGTACTTGCTCCACTGCGGCGATGGCCCCGGCATTGAGCGTCGCGCCGTC
>JADFLA010000008.1 GCA_022564635.1 Nanobdellota archaeon
ATATTTTTCCTAAGAATTATGGTAAAAAATTAGGATGTAAAACTGATGTTCTCTTTCTTATTAAGAAAAAACTTTCTAAAAAAGAAATCCAAAAGAAGATTCTTTCTTCTGATTTAATATATGTTGGTGGCGGAAATACCTTGAAAATGATGCGAATTTGGAGACGCTTAGGAGTGGATAAGCTTCTTAAAAAAGCTTGTAACAAAGGAATAGTTTTGTCAGGACTTAGCGCTGGTTCAATTTGCTGGTTTAGTTACGGGCATAGCGACTCAATGAGTTTTTATAATCCCAAAAGTTGGAAATATATCAAGGTAAAAGGCCTGGGTTTTATAGAATCCATTCACTGTCCTCATTTTAATGGCAAGACACTGGGCAAGAGCAGAAAAAGGGACTTTGCCAGATTTATGAAAAAACACAGTAGTATAGGTTTGGGTATTGACAACTGTTGCGCTGTAGAATTTGTAGATAATAAGTATCGAGTAATATCCTCCAAGAAGAATGCAAATGCGTACAAGGTATATAAAAAAAAAGGCAAGATTATTATCAAAAAAATAGAGAAAAAGAAAGAATATACTCCAATAGAAACGTTAATAAAAAGATAATATTATTCTTGGGCTTACGGTTCGAAATGTAAATTCACCAAATATCAGCGCCGACGATAAATCGTTACCGCCAAGTATTCGGCTGGGATTGTTTTACCTTCCCGCAAATAATATTAAGGTGATCGCAGAGTATCAAAAAGAGGAAAATATTGGTGATATTCTTCGGGTTGGCACAGAAATAGAGTTGTATCCGTCACAGTTTTTGAGGTTAGGCGTTTCGAATAATCCATCAATTATTTCTATGGGATTCGGGCTTACGTCAAATGGGATCACAATAGATTATTCAGCAGTCACTCACCAATTCCTCGGTACTACGCAAAACATTTCATTTGGTTTCACATTTTGAATCGTACCCCAATATTGATCGCAGCGATAATATTTTTACTAAATACGGGCTCACTTTTTGGTCAGGATTTTGAATTCGAAAGTTACATAAATTCTGATTCGGAGATAGAAGGAGCTTCCGATCTCTATGACTATCTTGAAGAATTGGTCAGAGAATCCATTAATTTGAATGATGCCTCATTAGAAAAATTAAAACAAAGCAAGCAATTTAAGGATTTAAATAATAAAAATAAAGATATCTACTTCTCATATGCATTAATAATGTTAGAAAATAACAAAAGTGGGCCATGGCAGCTTGGTTTTTATCAGAAATCAACAGATAAAATAATAACTTTTATAGTGGATAAAGATGAAATAAAAATGGAAAAAGAAGAAGATATATTCAAAAAACCTGGAATGGAAGTAAAAAAGGTAGATATTGAGAAAGCAAAAATCCCCTATACTCAAATATTAAAAACAGCAGAAGAATTTCAAAAAAAACAATATTCAAAGGAATTAGTAAGCAAAACAATTGCTATATTGCAAAACATTAATGAATATGGAAACATTTGGAATATAACTGGTATAACCCATTCATTTAAAACATTAAATATGAAAATAAATGCAGAAAATGGAAAAATAATAAACCATAATTTAGAATCATTGATGAGTTTAGTCAAGAAATAATATTAAATTCTGGTTCTATAGTGGCGCAACTAAATAATTGAGCATAATTATTGCGCCACTATGTTAGAGAACACAAACTATTTTGCTCAATTATTTGTGTTCTCAGCTATATATAAAATAAATAATTTTCTAACCTATATTTTCAATTTCCATATTCTTTAAATATAAGTTTGTTAATGGAATTTCTGGTTTCTATAAAAATGTCAATTACTATAAAGATGCAAAAAATCTCTGATCTTCCTTTACCTACTTATGCCCATAAAGGAGATTCAGGAATAGATATTTACGCTGCAGAAGAATATGATTTAAAGCCAATGGAACGAAAATTAATACCAACAGGATTAAAATTAGAAATTCCTCATGGTTATGAAGGACAGGTGAGGCCAAAATCTGGTTTAGCTATAAACCACGGAATAAGTCATGCAAATGCTGTTGGTACTATAGACAGCTCCTATAGAGGAGAAATAAAAGTTCCTTTAATCAATCTCAGCGATAAAACTTATAGAATTGGAAAAGGAAAAAAAATTGGCCAGCTTATATTCGCTAAGGTTGAGGAAGCAATATTTGAAGAAGTGGAAGAATTAAGCAATACAACAAGAAATGATTCAGGTTTCGGTAGTACAGGTCTTTAAAAGAGGTGAAAAATGCCAGTAAGTTATAAAACAATGCAGAAAAACAAGAAGTTAGATGAGTTTGCAGCAGAAAAAAAAGATGAAGCAGAGGATGAAGAGGAGGACGATTGATTATTACTCTAAAGTAGTTCATTATATAAAGGTTTAAATACTAGTTTTTGCCCCTATTTCTAAAATGAACCTTTTCAATAACAAAAGATCAGAAATCGTCACTATAATCCTAATTATAATAATAATTACAATAGCTTTAGGATGGTTAATTAATTTAGGATCTAGAGAATGCAGGTCAAATGCTCAATGTGATAGTGGTTATTACTGTGGAAGCGATTTCTCATGCCATCAGGTTCCTACAATTGAAAAGACTGTGGTAAAAAATAACCTCGTAGTACCTTCAATAATTATAGGGATTGCAATTATAATTGCTGCAATAGTATTGAAGTCGGAAAAATTTTCTTTTAAAAAAGATGCTACACAAGAAAAAAATCAGGAGAAACCCTATAAAAATCCCTTAAAAATACCCTAAACTACCTTATTAACCTCTTCTCTCATATCCTCAAAAACTTCATTCATGTCTTTAGAAGCGTCTATTACCCTTATATTGTCATTTAAGAACTTAGGAAGCTCTAAAAACTTCTCTCTTAACTTGTTCATAAACCCAATCTGTTCAAATTTCTCTTTTTTTCTTGTCTTTATTCTTTCCAAAGCAATTTCTGGTTTAATGTCCAATATAAAAGCAATATCTGGTTTCAGGAATTCTTTATTCAACTCAACAAGCATCTTTATGTCTAGGCCTTGTGTGGCTTGGAAAGCAATAGTTGAGTAATAATACCTGTCACTTATGACTATATTTGCCTCATGGCCATTTGATTTGTTTAGGAAAGGAATAATGGTATTTTTCAAATGCTCTTCCCTGTCTTTTATAAATAACTCAAGCATCTTATCAGAATTTATATTTGGGTCACTCTCATTTGCTAAAATATCTCTTATTTCTTTCCCATATTTACTATTTGATGGTTCCCTTGTCATCAAAATATTATATTTATCATTCTTTGAAAGATAATCATGCAAAAGCTTCACCATCTCACTCTTGCCACTGCCGTCCATACCATCCAAAACAATAAAAATCGCTTTGACCATATAAATTTAGAAAAATATTCAATTTATTAATTTTGTGGAAAATAATGGAAATAAACATATAAAAATTTAGAAAAAGTTTGCAGTAAATTAAATAAAAATTTCTTAAGGTAGTAAAAATAACAAAATTTATATATTTATATAGGTTTCGATCTAATATGGTGGAAGCAAAATTAGTGACATATCTGGTTGACGCAAGTCAACGTGTTAATTCAATCGGGGATACTATTTCAAGAAAATCAGTCATTGCGTTATATGTTCAATCCGAAGAACTTCTTGTTCGTACCAATGAGAGAAGGAATTATCTAAGATTCCATGATCCTTTGGATCAACAGTACGAAGTTTTAATGGGGCAACAAGCACAAGCTACCTATAATGGTTTGTTAGAGCAATTAGTAATAGACCACGCAAAATCACACTCTAGAATTGATCCAAAAGAAGATACTGAGGTTTCTGACTCATATGCGGCTTTTGTTAAGAGTCTTTACCAAAAGGACATTGAAGTTCCCGATGTATTTATAGCTTGGGCTAAGTCTGTTCACCTAGCTAAGAATCCACCGCAAGAGATTTTAGATATTTTACCTTCTCGTAATGGTGTTATTCTGTTTCAGTTACAGTCAGAGACAGATTGATAATTCTTCCAGACTTAAGTATTCAAGATCAATTCTACCAGAATCTCATAATCTAAGACCAATGACAGTATCGCAATAATAATTGATAATTAAGATACTTTAGAATTATTTAGCAAACTTCTCCGCACTTTTTCTTTCGTAATATAGATCCTTAATATCTTGATAAACTTTGGCTTTCTTTTTTGGCTCTAGATCATTATACGTCCTCATTACCTCTATATAAATTCTTTTTACCTCATCAAACTTGAAGTCCATTAAAGCTAACCTTGCCTTGTGCATCTTTTCTTCTATTAACTCAACATAATCTATTTTATCATAAGTCCTTGGCATTACCTCTGGTGTTTCTATTTTCTCCTTAACTTTCTCTTTTTTCTTCCACAATCTTTTTACAATAGAGGGTCTCTTTTTTACCTTCATACCTTGAATAGCCTTTTGTATCTCTTCCTCAGCACTTGCAAGCTCTGGCTTTTCTATCTCTTTTTCAATTTCCTCTAACTCTGGAATCTCCAATTTTTCTTCTTTAATCTTTTTTATTTGTTTTGGTGCTATTTCTTCTAACTCCTTTTCAAGCTCTAAATCAACCTCTTTCTTGCCAAAGAGCCCTAAAAATGATTTCTTTTTTGGAATTTCTTTTATTTGTTTTTCTTCTTTTATCCTTTTTTCATCTTCCTTCTTTTTTAACTCCAATTCCTTTTGCTTTCTTTTTTCAGCCTCTCTCTGTTGTCTTCCTTCTTCCTTTTTCTTCTTAATTTCCAATTCTTTTTCCTTTTGTTTTTCTGTTTCCCTTCTTTTCTTCTCAAGTTCTCTTTGTACCTTTGCATTTTCTTTTCTCTTTATTATCTCTCTTTTTTCTTTTTCAGTCTTAACCAAACCTAAACCACGAAAGAAATTAAAAACCTGTTTTCTCCTAGCCTTACTTTTTTCTTTTCTTATGTTTTCCTTTCTGATTCTTTCCTTCTCTCTTTCTTCTTCCTTCCTTCCTTTTCCTTCCTTTTTTTTCCTAAGCTCAATCTGTCTTTGTTTTGCTTTTTCTTCTATTTCCTTTATTTTTTCATCTTCTTCTTTACTTTCTTTCCCAATCTCAGGAAAAGGCGGCGGAGGTGGTAATATATCTAGGTCATCATCCTTTTTACCAAAAATACCAGAAATAATAATTAAATACCTTAATAACATATTTCACCCCTTTTTTAACTAGTATTTCAAAGATAATATTTAAATATTTATTATTTATATGTTCCTATTATTTTTATGTTGAAATATATTAAATAGGTTATACTAAATTGTTGGGATACAAACTCAATTATAATCCCTCCAAGTATGCTCGCATTTAGTGCATCTTAAGAACTTAGTTTCTGGTTCGTCTCCAGCTCTTGTTTGTATAGTCCAGTAAAAGGCTTCTTTATTGCCGCATTTCTCGCACTCCTCCTTGGTTTTTGGTAATATGTTTAATTTATCATTCTCTATTACCTCAACCTCTTTTTCCTTTTTGGTTAAAGTTTCAGTTATCTTTGTCTTTTCCACATTACTACCCTTATAACCACAACTACAAACAAGAACCTTTTTGCTCCCTTCCTTCTTGGGCAGCAATACCGAACCGCACTTTGGACAAAACATCTTTAAAACCTTCAATTTTGACTCTTATTTAATAATTTATTTATTTTATTGTAAGGATTTATGGTTTTTATTACGCCAAACCAATAAGTTTTAGTATTTCCACAAACCATATTTTTATGTATCCTAGTAACGGAACCCTAATAACAGCTTTTCCTATAATAATACCCTCCGTTATATAAGTCTCATCAAGTTCTTTGTTTTTTATTGAACCCTCATTATTATCCCCTTTTGTTTGGAAATAAATCTCGCCATTATCCTGCATTTTCTTGACAACTCTATGAATTATAGGATCTTTTCTGTTACTATTAAAAACTATCACATCCCCAATCTCAATATCTTCTGCATCTCTGCCTACTAAAAACATTATATCACCTTTATTAAAACCATTTTTTAATGAAAATGCTTCAAACTCCTCTTTGTCAATTTCATTTTCAAAATACCAATCATTATTTTTTTCCCACCATTCATCAAATCCCATTTTGTGTTCCATGCTTTCGCTAACAACAGCAACAACAGGATGACTAGTACTCAATAAAAATCCCAATCCAGGATACACAATAAATTTGATAAGAACAAAAGCCAGTATTATATTGACAATCCAGCTCCATATACTGTTATCTTCCCATATAAAGTACCATACCTTTTTAACTTGTTTCTTAACTTTCTTTTTATTCATAAACCTCAAAAAACAACAAGAAAGCATAAAAAGCTTTTGTTTTTAACACTATAAAACCGACTTCAATATAAAAAAACACTTCATTATTTAAACTATTATTAATAAAAATATAATAATTGTAAATAAAATGCAAATTAGGCATAATAATTATTATGAAGGAATATTGCAATTAAGGAATATAAGAGATGAAGTAGTTGAATTTGCCATAAAAGAGGTAGAGAAAAGTGAAAATGTGCATATAGCCAAAATAAAAAAAGTGACAAATGGTATTGATATCTACATAAGCCCTCAAAAATATCTAAGAAGTCTAGGAAATAAGCTTCAAAAACGTTTTGGCGGTCAAATAATAGTAAGCACAAAACTGCATACAATAAGCAGAGTAACAGGCAGGGAACTTTACAGAGTAAATATGCTTTTCCGCATTCCAAACTTCAAAAAAGGAGACATAATAGAATATAAAGGAGATAAAATAAAAATAATTGCAGTACATAAGAAAGTTTTTGCAAAAAATATCAAAACAGGAAAAAAACTCAATATAAGCTTTAAGGATTTATTTGGGTAGCCTGTTTCTACATGGGCATTGTTGAAAATGCAGGTGGCATCAATTCGTGAGCCTTCTTTAATTAATCATTCAAAGCGACAAGGGGGACGTCCCTTACGGGGAATGTCTCTCTTATCCAATAATATGAAAAAGGCGAACCCGATGCCACCCGAACGATAGTGAGATTTTCAACAACGCCTTATATGCATGGCAAAACTTTATAAGGCTAATAATCCTACTAATCTACATGGGGGACGGTTATATAAGGGGCATTGTAACTGCTGGTTTAGGAGAAGGAGCTTTTTTCATGTCCATGCCCCATTACAAAAAAGAAATCAAAAAAAAGCTAGGTTTTGATGCCTATCCTGGAACCTTAAATTTAAAAGTTGATCAAGAACAAATGTATCCATTAAAAAAAATTGATCCAATAAAAATTATTGGCTTCAAGGAAAATAATAAAACATTTGGAGGAGCAATCTGTTATAAGGCAAAAATAGAAGATATTGATGGAGCCATTATAATCCCGGATATAAACAAGCATAAAGAAGATATTATTGAGTTTATTGCACCGGTTAATGTAAAATCAGAATTAAATGTTAAGGATGGAGATAAAGTAAGAATAGAGTTAATAAAATGAAAATCGGTATTGCCGACACAACCTTTGCAAGAATAGATATGGCAGACTTTGCAATAGCTATAATTAAAAAAAAATCTAAACATAAAATTGAAAGGTATACAGTACCCGGAATTAAGGATCTGCCAGTTGCATGCAAGATTCTATTTGAAAAATATAAATGTGATATTGTCATAGCTCTCGGAATGACAGGTTCTAAGCCTATAGACAAACAGTGCAGCCATGAAGCTACTATTGGCCTACAAGAAGTACAATTAATGGAAAACAAGCATATTATAGAAGTATTTGTGCATATGGATGAAGCTAAAGCAGATAAAGAACTGTATCAAATAGCAAAAAATAGAGCAGAAAAACATGCTCTAAATGCCATTGCCTTGTTAAAAAGCAAAACATATTTAACAAAAAATGCCGGTAAAGGAATAAGACAGGGAAAAAAAGATGAAGACCCTATTAAGCTCTGAATTGCAAGTAAAAAATCTAGAAAATATAAAAAAAATTATTGTGCTGTCAGATACGCATATACCAGTAAGAGCATCAAAAATTCCTGAACAAATTATTAATCAATTTAAAGATGCAGATTTGATAATCCACGCAGGTGATTTTCAATCAATAGAAGTTGTTAAAAATTTAGAAAGTTATAGTAACTTTATTGCTGTATATGGGAATATGGATTCCGACGATATAGCTGAAAAATTACCAGAAAAGGTTATTGTTAATATAAAAAATGAAGATAAAGAATTTAAGATTGGAGTAACACATGGCTCTGGACCACCAGAAGGACTTGAGCAAAGGGTTTTAAATTTTTTTGAAGAAAAATGTGATTGTATAATATTTGGTCATTCCCATAAACCATTTAATGAGAAAATAAACAACACATTAATGTTTAACCCTGGAAGTCCTACAGATACTGTTTTCACAACAATAAACACATTTGGCATATTGAAAATTAATAGAGAAATAGAAGGAGAGATAGTAAAAATACAATAAATTAATAATCAATAATCAAAAAATTGTAATAAAAAATAATGCAAAATGACAAATATAGCTTTAGTGGTTTCTGATTTTAATAAAGAAATAACCTCAAAAATGGAAAAGAATGCTGAGAAAACAGCAAGGGAATTAAATGCAAAAATTGTCAAAAAAATTCATGTTCCAGGATCTTTTGAGATACCTTTTGCAGCACAAATCTTAATTAAAAAAGGTAATATTGATGCTGTTGTTATTTTAGGAGCAGTAACCCAAGGAGATACAGATCATGATGTAGTAATTGTTAATGCCATTTCAAAAAAATTACTGGATATATCCTTAAATTTTAATAAACCAATTGGTTTTGGAATAATAGGCCCAAGAGTAACATGGCAACAAGCCCAGAAAAGAGCAGCACAATATTCAGAAAGAGCAGTAAAGACAGCTGTAGAAATGATTAAAATCAATTAATAATGTAACTAAGGAATCAACAACAACTTTCCCATTGTTTTCCTGCTTTCTAATTCTTTATGGGCTTCTTTTGCTTCTGAAAGTGGAAATGTTTTATGAATTCTTATTTTCAGTTCTCCAGAATTTATCCATTGAAATAGGTCATTCGTTCTTTGCATAATATCCTCATTGTTTGTGGCATAATTAGCTAATGTTGGTCTCGTCAAAAACAAAGAACCTTTTTCTGACAATATTCTTGTATTAAACTCAGGTATTGCACCACTTGATTGACCAAATGATACTAATAAACCTCTAGGCTTTAAACAATTTAGGCTCTTAAGAAAAGTTGTCTTTCCAACAGAGTCATAAACAACATCAACTCCATTATTATTAGTTAATTTTTTAACCTCTACCTCAAAATCTTCTTTTGTGTATAAGATTATTTCATCAGCACCAGCTTCTTTTGCAAGCTTTGCTTTTTCCTCAGTTGATACAGTTCCTATTACTCTTGCCCCTAACTTTTTTGCAATTTGAGTTAATAATAATCCCACTCCACCAGCAGCTGCATGCAATAAAATAGTATTATTTTTTTTGATTTTAAATGTACTATGAGTTAAATAATGAGCAGTCATTCCTTGTAACATTGAAGCACAAGCTGTTTTTATATCAATATCATCTGGTATCTTAACTAACTTCCATGCAGGAACAATAACATATTCTGCATACGAACCAATATTCATAGCATATGCAATTCTATCACCTTTACTTACTTCTGAAACATTTCCACCAACAGCATCTACAACACCAGCTGCTTCCATACCTGGTGTAAATGGAACTTCATTTGGATACAAACCAGTTCTTTGGTAAATATCAATATAATTAACTCCAGCAACCTCTATCTTAACCCTTGCCTCATTTTCTTTAGGTTCAGGCATTGACATATCTTCATAAGAAAGTACATCCGAACCTCCAAATTTATTCACTCTTATAGCTTTCATCAATACCACTCTAAATTAGAAATACAATTGTTATTAAAAATATTGTTAAATTATTTAATTTTACTGGCTTTATACATATGCCAAGATAAATATCCTAAAATAATTACAGCTATTAACAAAGATTGATTTTTGTCCATTTTATCTCATATTTAATTTTTATTCCCAATTATTTTAATTTTATTATTATATTTGAAATATTTTTATATTAAATTGTTGTTTTAATTTATTGAATTTAGAATTTAACCAAAAAACTTATTCAAAGGCTTTTCTTTTTTAACTTCCAACTCTTTCTTGTATACCTTACCTATCTTCTTCTGCGCCATCAAGGATTCAACAAATGGCTTCCTTGTTCTTCTGTTTAAAACATCATTTTCCAGTATTTCGGCTAATTTCTCTGGCTTAATTGCAGATTCTTTTAGAATTAAAGCTAACCTTTCCTCATTTGTCTTCTTAAACTCTTTTATTACATCATCTCTGTTCAATAACTCTGTTAAAAACTCCCTTTTTTTTGAATGACTTAAGGTATTATACAAAACATCAACAAACTTCTTTGGATTCTGCATTAACAAAAACTTGGTAATCTGCATTGTCCTTATAACATCATTCTTAAAATATTCAGTTTTAAGTTCTTTCATAACATCTGAAAGTATATCCTCAAACTCCATCATTATTATGCCATTTTTTTCCAATTTTCTTATTATCTCATCTTTATCTTTTGGCAGCGAATTTAAAACAACAACATTCTCTATCCCAACATCCTTGCTCATATCCTTTGTATATTTTTTTATTGCAACAGCAATATTTTTGTCATCAAACTTCTCATCAATAATTTTATCAATAGCATAGTTCTGTTCGTTAAATCCAGTTATTGAGCAATTAATCTCAACATGCATAATATGATTTAAAACACCTTTATCAAACTTTAATGCAAGAATTCCAATATCCTTATTTCCACTCTTAAGATTATTGACTGTAAAATAGCCTCTCCTATTAAGCCAGAAATCAACTACCTCTTTCTCAGCTGACAATAATCACACCCCCCTTAGGATTTGTAAAATAGCTTGGATTTATAAGGTTTTTGTTTTCAAATATCCAACAAATTCAACCCAATAAGCTCATCATGCTTCCTATTAATTTCAGCATCTAACTTAACCAGAATAATCTCGCATGTTGCAGCTATTTTACCTTCCTTTAAATGACCAGAAATAGCTTTCATTTCATCATCTCCTAAAGTTATGTGGCAATGCAAATAAACCTCATTGTCCATTGTAGTTATATTTCCAGTTAAATTTGTTATCTCCAACACCTGCTTAAATACTTTTGATGTATATTTTTTATTTTCTACAATATAATGAGCCAACTCAACCTCATCTAAAGCTCCTATACCGGAAAAATAACCACATTTTATATTATTTTTAGTGCAGAAATCCTTTACACTATCAATTATTTTCTCCCCTCTATCCAATCTTACAAAATAAGTATCTTTCATCTTTTTAAATCTCATTTTTATAATATTTTTTTAAACAACGGAATTCCACCAATCTGTGATTGGTGGAATGAGTAGTGCTCGAAAACCACTAATTAAATTGGTGGAATTCCGAGCATCAAAAACCACTAAATGTGTAGCTAATAAAATCATGCCACCCATCTAGGATGGGTGGTTTTTGACATTTTTTATTATTGATTATTAAATATTATTATTTTTGTTAATGAAAAATTTATTTCTTCAAAATTATGATATTTCCCCTTCCTTTTTTAATCTTTTCAATTGTTCCTTTATGTTCTAACTCATCTATCATCAAGCTTATTTTAGCTTCTGACAAAGGTATTTGTTTTCTTATATGTTTTTGTGTTGTTCTTCCACCTTCATCTTTAATTATTTTTACTATTTGTCCTAAATCATTTCCTTCATATTCTTCTTTTGTTTTTTTCTCTGCCTCCGTAATTGAAATTTTCTTTTTATTTTTTATATAGACAAAAATAGCTACCAAAATAAATAAAATTAAAATAAACAATATTACAAAATTTATCTTTGTTTCTGGATAGGGATCTATAATATTAATATCATCATCAAGTAAATCTTCTTCTAAGCTAGGAAATAAAATCAAATCAAGAACATAGCTTCCCTGATCTTTTATTGTTATATTTTCACTTACAGAGGCTTTTAATAAATCCCCAATATATTGCCTTGCTTCTACTCTATAATCACCATTTGGAACATTAAATGCATAACTTCCATTTTTTGATATGTAAAATTGTCTAGGTTCTGTATTAATTTCAACTCTTATATCCTTTGCTTTGTCTAAAGACAAATCATAGATAGTTCCATATATAGTTGCAGAAAAAACTAGTTGAGGAAACAATAGTAGCATTACAAATGGTATTATAAGTCTCATAATAAGTGATTAGATAGTGCTATATAAAAATTTTCTCAAAATTAAGAAGTTCAATAAAAAGCCATTAATTAAAAATATGAATAAAAATATCTCTAAAAAGTAAAATAAGCCAGAATAAAGCTTTGTAAAGCTTTAAAACCATTAAAAAAGCCTCATTTTTCTGATAAAAAAAGTTTATTTATAAACAAAATAGCCTATCTTCTTTCTGCTCATTACAAACAATGGGCATTAACCATACAAAAGTAGGACTAAAAATTTATAAACTTTATATGCGGAGGTAATTAAAATGAAGAAATTAGCAACAATATTTACATTAGCAATTTTTTTAATAAGCTTAATGCCTATTTCTATTGCTCAAGAAAGAACAGATGAAGAAAAAAGGCTTGATGATTTAGAAAAAGATAGGCTTCAAGTACTGGAAGATCAAGAGAAAGATAGGTTAAAGGCAGATGAAGATCTACAGAAAGAAAGATTAGAACAAGCAGAGGATTTGCAAAAAGCAAGAACAAGAAGTTTAAAAGAAACACAGAGAGATGGGTTTAGAGCAGTAAGATTATCAAAAGATGAAATTTTAAAGGAAAGAAAATTTGCAGATCTTAGAGAAGATCGTCTAGCCAGATTTAGGGAACTAAAGGAAGAAGATTTGGATAAGTTTAAGGATTTAAAAAAAGAAGAACTTGAGAAATTTGCAGATTTAAAAAAGGAAAGATTAGATAGGCTAAAAGAGTTAAAAAAAGAAGAACTTGAGAATTTAAAGCATTTGAAAAAGGAAAAACTAGAGAAGGTTAGCAAATTAAGCAAAAAAAAGCTTGAAAAATTATCAAAATTAAGACAAGAGCAAATTACAAGATTAACAGAAGTTAAAGCAGCTAGATTAAGAAAAATGATGGGGTTGAATGAAGACCAGCTTAAGAAAATTGCTGACCTAGATGTAAAACAAATAGAAAAACTTTCCCATCTAGATAGATCAAGATTAGAAGAAATTTCCAAGCTAGATAAAACCCAATTAAGACAAAGATTAGATAAGATAAAGATCAAAAAAGTAGATGCAAGATTAAAATTCAAGAAAAGAATAGTTTCAGAGCAAAGAATAAAGCAAGCAGAAGAGAGATTTAAAGAGGCAAGAGAAAAGCTTAAGGAAGCAAAAATAAAACTAGAAGAAAGAAGGAGATTATTGCTTGAAGCAAGGGAAGCAGGCAATGACGATGCAATAATTGAGCATGCGAAAAATGGTTTGCTAAGAGCAGCAGACGCAATAATAGCTCATCTAGAGAAAGTAAAGAACAAAGTCTTACAATCTGAGGATTTAGACGAGGAAAAAGCAGATTCTATTATAGCCGATTTAGATGCAAAAATTGCTGAAATAAACGATGCAAAGGCAAAAGCAGAGGCAGCAACCACAAAAGAGGAAATAAGGGAAGCAGCCAAGGCAATAAATGCATCTTGGAAAAGAATAAAGGTAAAGTCAGAGCAGCATGCACGTGAAATTGTTAATGGAAAAGTAAGAAGCATATTGAAAAGAAGCGAGCAACTAGAGAAAAAGTTTGACAAAATTCTTGCAGAAATGGAAGAAAGAGGCATTGAAGTAGAAGTTTTAGATGAAAAAGTAGATGCATTTAGCGACAAAATAGCCGAAGCAAGAGAAAAACTTAAGCAATCTGAGGAAAAATTCAGGGAAGCAAAAGCAACTGGTATTGATGGAGATAGAAAAAGTTTGTTAGATGAAGCGAAAACCCTAGCAAGAGAAGCACATGGTGATTTAAAGGAAGCACATGACATTTTAAAAGAGATTGTAAGAGAAATTAAAACATCCTATAGAGAAGTTGATTTTGAAGTAGAGGATGAAGATGAATTGATAGAAGTAGAAGAGGAAGATGAGGAAGAAGAAAAACAAAAAGTCGAGGTTGAAGTTGAAGGAACTTTAACAGACGAGCAACAATTAATCGTAGAGTCTTTGGTCAATAGCTTACAAGAAATAAAAACTGATGTGAAAATAAAAATAAAAGTTGAAATTGAGGATGACGAGGTCAAGATTAAAAAAGAAATAAAAGGAACTTTAACTGTTGGTCAACAAACTTTAGTTGATGAATTAGCAGCGAGTTTAGAAACAACAGTAGAAGACAAAGTAAAAATAGAAATAGAGACAAAATTTGAAGAGGAAGAAGAGCCTGAAGAAAAAGATGAAGAAAATAAAGCAAGGGAAAAGGCAGAAGAAGCAATAAATGATGCTAGGGAAGAAATAGCTAAAACAGAAGAAAGGATAGCTAAAGAAACAGAAAAAGGAATGGATGTTAGCGAAGCACAAGTTATTCTAGAGGACTCGATAAATGTCGTGTCCCAAGCAGAGGAAGCCTTTGCTAATAGAGACTATGCTAGAGCAAAAGAATTAGCGGAAAGCGCTGAGAAATTAGCTTCAGATGCGGGTAGGGGATCGATGTTCAAAGAAGAAACAAAAGCCTCTGAAACAGAAGAAGTATAATCTTCTTTGATTATTTTATATTTATTCAGAAATATTTAAAAATAATTAAAACATAAAAACAAAATGGTGATTAAATGATTAAACAACTTCAAATTACTTTGATGATAATATTAGTCATGGTTTTAATAGTAAGTTGTGCTCCTAAACCAGCTCCAGTTACTGCCCCCGCAGTAGAAGAACCTAAAGTAGCAATTCCAACAGTTCCAAAAGAAGTTCCTACAACAGGAGAAGCATCTGTGGATGAGGTTGCAACAGATATTTCTGATGCTAGCGATACAGACGACGAACTTGATACATCCGAGTTAGATGATGTAGATAGCATACTTGCAGAGATAGAAAACATATAATTAACAATTTTTATATAATGATCTTAATTCTTTATTATTATGATTGAATTAGACGGTTCCTACTTAGAAGGTGGAGGTAGTATAGCAAGAATAGCATTAGCCCTCTCAACCCTTACGCATCAACCTTTTGAAATAGAAAACATAAGAAAAAACAGGCCACAACCAGGTCTAAAACACCAGCATCTATTCTGCATCAAAGCACTAGAAAAACTATGTAATGCTAAAGCAGAAGGAGCATCATTAGGTTCAACATCTTTGGAATATTATCCTAAAAAAATAGAAGGAAAAACAATAGACATAGACATACAAACTGCTGGATCTATTTCCTTGTTTTTGCAAGCAATTTTATTGCCTGCAATGTTTGCAGATAAACAAGTAAAATTAAATATTGTTGGTGGTACAGATGGAAAATGGTCTGCTCCAATAGATTATTTTAATAATATCTATTTACCCCAAATCCAAAAATATGCAAATATTGAATGTAAGCTAATAAAAAGGGGTTATTATCCAAAAGGCAATGGTCAAGTACAAATAAAAATCAATCCAATATACAAAATTTCTGATTTCAATGAATTTTACAATAATTTAAAAGAAAATGCTCCAAAAATAAATCTAATTGAACAAGGAGATTTAATTCAAATAAAAGGCATTTCCCATGCATCTTCAAACTTGCAGGAAGCTAATGTTGCCGAAAGACAAGCAAAGTCAGCTGAAATAACCTTAAAACGTTACAATTGTCCAATAAACATACAAACAGAGTATAGTGAAACACTATCAACAGGCTCTGGAATAACCTTATGGGCAATATTCTCAAAAGACAAAGACGAAATTGACGCCAGAAATCCAGTTAGATTAGGCTCGGACGCATTAGGGGAAAGAGGCAAAAAAGCTGAAATCGTTGGCAAAGAAGCAGCACAAACACTTGCAACAGAAATAGAAAGCAAAGCACCAGTAGATACGCATCTAGCTGATCAAATTTTACCATTAATGAGTCTAGTTTCAAACAGCAAAATAAAAACATCAAAAATAACCAACCATACAAAAACAAACATCTACACAATAGAGAAATTTCTCGGAAAAATATTTTCAATAAACGAAAGTAATAATATTATTTCTACAATAGATTAATAATAAAAAATAATGGAAAAACAATTTTATTGTATTATACATTAAATTGAAATAATAAGTTTTATAAATAAAACACCAATCCTAAAAAACATGTTAAAAGAAAAAGTAGTATGCTCATCTTGTAAGAAAAACGTTGCAAATTCAAAAGGTACTACCGTATTTAACTGTCCGAATTGTGGCAAAACAGAAATTACTAGGTGTATACATTGCAGGGAAATAGCTGCGAAATATGTTTGTTTGAGTTGTTCGTTTGAAGGGCCTAATTAGATTTCTTAATAATTTTTAATTTAGCATTTAAATCACTTTATTAGTATTTCAACTATCAAATTGTGATTTTTTATTTTCTATATTGAAAATAAGCACTGGACATTCACGCGTAAGCTATTTAAAAATCAATTACATAGTTTCAACCATGGAAAAATATGTGATTTAAATGATTAAAAAATTAAATAATAAAGAATCTGAATTAGAATCAGGTATATTCAATCTTTCAGATCTAAAAATAGTAAAGAATATACAATCTGAACAATTTTATTTTGGCCTAGAACAAACTTATAAATCTTCATTATTCAAATTAGCATTATCAATTTCAAAAAATATTAAAAATTTAGCTAAAGAAACGAATATTCATTATTTTAATCTTTGGGATTGTATAAAAAGAACACCAATTTCATTAACAAATCTAATAAAACTATCAAATCATTTAACAAAATATGGTTATTATCAGTTCAGCTTAGAAAATATACAAAAGAATTTAGAATACATGAAAGGAGGATTTACATCTGAAAGAATATATCACCCCAATTTCCTATAAATTTTGTCACAAAAAGTGGAATGAGATTTATAGCTCACATATATCATGATGGAGGTATAGGTGAGGAGAATAGACAACCAGGTTACACTAATTATTCACTAGAAGAATGCAAGAAATTTCTAGATGACGCTAAAAACATTTTCGGGGATTTTGATAGAGAGATAAGGCGATATAAAGATGGTACTTATCGTGTTAATCTACCAACAATCATGGGAGATATAATGGTCTCAATAGGTTACACTAAAGGGGATAAAACTAAAAATAATGCCAAAACATTCGATTTCTTAAATAAAATAAATGATAGAGAACTAATCTCAGAATTTTTAGCTAAGGCATTTAATGACGATGGTTGGGTAGGGAAACGGCAAGTTAAATTAATGCAAGTATCCTTAATAAAAAATGGAATTAAAAAGCCATCCAATGTTCTTTTACTAGATAAATTATTTTTAGAGAAGCTCGGTATAAAAGTTATTGGACCAAGCTTAAATGGCGTATATAAAAATAGGTATGGTAACTGTTCTAAGTATTCGATTAATATTTATTCTAAAAAACAGTTTAAAATATTTAATAAATATATTAAACTTATTGACTATAAAAGAAAAAAATTAGAAGAAAACATAAATTGATTAATAAACCAGAAATATTATAAATAAAATCAAATTCCTTAAAAATTAAAATGGCCCAGATAGTAGCTACAATAAAAATAATGCCAGAAAGCCCAGAAACTGATCTTTCTTTAATACAAAACAAAGCAGAAGAAGAAATTAAAAAATTTGCAGGAGATACAGAAATCAAAGCAGAACAAGAACCAATCGCTTTTGGATTAAAAGCCTTAAAAATAATATTTGTAATGGATGAAAGCAAAGGTTCAATTGAAACATTAGAAGAAAGCATTAAAAAAATTGATGGTGTTAATTCTGTTGAAGTTGTTGATGTAAGAAGAGCAATCGGTTAACTAAATAATTTATATGTAAGCTCTGCATTTTCAGTATCATCCCATACACCACCTATTGCTGCTATTTCATTTTCTTTTGTTATAACACACAAACTTTGCCCAGAATATAACCATTCAAATTGACCCTTTATACCAACGCAATCCTCTTTTTCCACATCATCAATACTTTTATCAATGGTTTTTACGTTTATTGGATTAAACCTTGTAAAAACAAGATAAGTCTTATATCTTTTTGAAAAGATATCTTGTTCAAAATTCCTCTTTTCTGTAAATTCTCCCTCGCTGAAATCGTAATAAAGTAAAAATTTGTTTCCAATATTTACTGTACCTATAGCTTTTAAATCTTCTGTTAGAGTCTCTTCATTTTCTTCTTCAACAATTTCTACTATTTCTTCTTTCTCATCCACAGTATCAGGAGTCTCTTCTTCCTCTTTAACCACTTTTACTATTAATCGAGATTCCAGATAAGTTTTCCTCCCTGCCTCTATATTTACCTCGCTTGTAAAATCTTCATAACCCTCTTTTTTTATAACAACATTATGGGATCCAGCATCAACATTATATATAGTAGTTGGACTTACACCGCTGGAAACGCCATCAATAAATATTTCCGCATCACTTGGAAAAGTTTCTATCTCCAAAAACCCAGAACCAGTACTTTCTTCAATTACCTGAGAAACTTCATCTATAATTTCAATTTTTTCTCTTGTCTGCCTCCCAAAAATAAGCAGAAGAATAACTATAATAGCAATTATAAGATATAATATATTATTATTAAACTTAAATTTATTCTTAATTCTTACCTCTTTTTTCATAATACATAACTTAACAATACTAATATAAAAATTTATTCCTTTAATAATGAAATTAGTCTATCATAAGAAATATTAGATCTGATTCCTGTACCAGAGAAATGTGTATTGGTCGCTTTAAAGCCCCTTTTCTTGATTTTTTTAATAATCGTTTCTTTTTTCTTTATTGTTTTCAATTTTTCCTTTTCAACAATATCATGAATATCAAAAAACCCAACAACATTTATTTTTGATTCTTCCTTAATAATTTTTAAAAATCTCAATAGTCCTTTATTATTTTGAGCATTATTTATTATATTATTTTTAATTATTTTTTTATTTTCATAATTATCCATTGTTTTGTTATTATTTAATTTATAAGTTGTATTAACTTTTTTATTGTAATCTTTTAACATTGTACTATACATCTTACTAACCAATTTGCTATCCCACAAATTACCAACCCATAAAGGTCCAGCATCATTAATCATACCATGCTTTTCCGCAATCTCATCACATAATTTCTTTCCCTTAGAGCATTGAAAAAATATTCTAAAATAATGGTCTTTAAAGTATGAAAATATTGGTAACAAAGCCTTATCATATTGCATTCCAATTAATTGTATCTTCCTTATTAATATCCTTAACCCAGTCTCATGCATCATATAATCCCTTTTAGGCACACTCCAGTATTTTCTGATACAAGCTTTTGGGTAAGTCCCTGTCAAGGCTGCAGTGTCTGTGTTTGTAACAGCCAGAATCCCATTCCTCGAAATTCTTTTAACTGCAGAATCCAAATAAGAATTTGATGTACCAAACGGATCAATATCTATATAATCAAAACCTTTCGAATTTAATAACATAATATTAGCATCTTCATTTTTAATCACAAATTTTACTTTATTATGCTCAATATTTTTTTTTATCAGAGCTGTTGCCTTTTCACTTAAATCATTAGCAATTATTGATTTGTATTTTAGTTCTTTAGCAAACCTTATTGCTCTAATTCCGCTTGCTGCTAATGGGTCACAAAGATTCACGATAGGAAATTGTTGCAGTAAAAGAATTGTTATATCCCTGTTTAATTGCATTATTGGATTGTAAAAAACAGGAAGCTTTTTGGAAATCTTGCCTTCTTTAGGTATAAATATTTCCGCAGAGCCTTCTTTTATTTTCTTCATTGAAAAATTTAGTGATTTATTTGCCATATAAAGAGAATAAGAATTATAATCAAAATAAAAACTTATTGAATTAAACTATTGTAATCAATCTATGCTTTACTTCTCTTACATCATCATTGCTAACAGTTATTCTGGCCCAATAATCTCCAGGCTGCACATAACTTGGAACATCCCAAGAAATAATTTTTCCGGTTGTATCGCCATCGTTCAGGTCAAAAGAATTTGATTGGAAAATAGTAGCTAAATCATAAATAAGCACTCTTACCATTAAATCATCTAAATCTTTTACCCCATCGTTATTAACATTAACGTGCATAAAAAACAAATCTCCTGCACTTACAGGACCAAAGTCTCTTATCGCGCCAATTAAACCTAGCACTAGAAACATAACAAATAGTATTTTATGACTACGCATTTACCCACCTCAAACCGATACTATTATGAAATGGTATATAATATTTAAACATTTCTATTATCCACAACAACGTTACAATTCAGAAAGAATTTATTTCCTAACTAGAATCTATAAATTAACTGCTCTCTGTACAACCTCGCTCAAAGCAGGATGTACATGTACTGCTCTTCTTAATATATCAACTGTTTGTCTCGCTTTCATTGCAACAATAACCTCGTGTATTAATATAGAGGCATCAGTCCCCATAATATGACAACCTAGAATTTTTCTTGTTTTTTTATCAACCATAATTTTAACAAAACCTTCTCTATCCTCAATCGCAATCCCCATTCCTGAATTTATGTAATTATATTTTCCAACTGCATATTTAATGTTCTTTTCTTTTATTTCTTGCTCAGTCATACCAACTCCGGCTATTTGCGGACTGGAAAAGATAGCATGAGGCATTGCATAATAGTCTATTTTTACTTTTTTCTTTCCAAAAGCATTGTAATAACAATATTCAGCTTCTAAATTTGCACTATGTTTAAAGAAAAACTTTCCCGCTATATCTCCTAAAGCCCATATATTCTTTGCACTTGTTTCCATATACTTATTAGTTTTAACATAACCTTTCTTATCTGTCTTGACATTTGTTTTTTTAACATCCAAAATATCTGTATTAGGAACTCTTCCTGCCGCAACCAAGAGTTTTTCTGACTCGATATTTTTTATTTTATTTTTATTATTTTTTATTGTTGTTGTTATTTTATTGTTCTTTTTACTGACTTTTATTGCTGTCGAATTTAGATGAATATTGTATTTTTTCTTAAAAATTTCAGTAAATTTTCTTGCAATTTCCTCATCTTCATAAGGAACAAGTACATCTCTCCTTTGGATTATGTTTATTTTGGTTCCTAAAGCACCATAAAAATGAGCAAGTTCAGCAGAAATATAGCCACCACCAATAATTGTTAATGATTTAGGCTGTTTTGTAAGTCTTAAAGCTTCTGTACTTGTCATATAATCAATTTCTTTTAAGCCTTCAATTGGAGGAATAGTAGGCCTTGTCCCAGCTGCAATAATAATCTTATCACCTCTTATTTTTTTATTTCCAACTTGCAATGTTTTATAACCAACAAATTTACCTTCTATCTTAAACAAGGTTGTTTTTTTATTCGCTCTTATTGCTGCCTCTATATCTCTTGCATCCTTATCCACAATTTTAGAAGCCCTTTCAGTTACTTTTTTGAAATCGACAGTATAACCTTTTGCATTTATTCCAAATACTTTAGCTTTATCTATTGTTTCTGCAACATCCGCAGCATGAATTACCATCTTAGATGGTATGCAGCCTCTATTCAAGCAAGTACCACCCATAGGACCTTTCTCCACTATAGCTGTTTTTAATCCCAGGTTATTAGAAGTAGCAGAAGATATATTCAACCCAGAACCTGCACCTATAACAATAACATCAAAATGTTCCATCTATACA
Organism: Nanobdellota archaeon; assembly: GCA_022564635.1. Taxonomy (GTDB): domain Archaea; phylum Nanobdellota; class Nanobdellia; order Woesearchaeales; family GW2011-AR4; genus JACPJP01. The sequence goes on from JADFLA010000008.1 coordinate 21,871, forward strand.
CCTGTTTTTTATCTATTAATAAATTTTATCTTTAATAGAAATATATTTTTATTTAAAGGTTTCTTATATTTTGGGAAATAATAATCAATAAAATAAAAAAGAACTAAACAATTACCTTTTCTTCTTGATCTTCTTCGTTTTCTTAATCTCTTTCTCTAGCTTCAACTCTTCAAGTAATTCCTTATACCTATTCCTGATTGTAACCTCTGTTACACCAGCAACATCTGCTACTTCTCTTTGAGTCCTTTTTTCTCCATGCAGTAAAGCAGAAACGTATAAAGCTGCAGCCGCTATTCCAGTTGGACCTCTACCAGAAGTAAGCTCAGCTTTTTGTGCTTGTTCAAGAATTTCAATCGAATTACTTTGAGTTTCAGCATTTAACTTCAATGAAGAGGCAAACCTTGCAATATAATCTGCTGGATTTGATGGTAATATAGTAATACCTAGTTCTCTTGTTACAAACCTATAAGTTCTTCCAATTTCCTTTTTCTCAATACCAGAAGCCTCGCTTAACTCATCTAAAGTTCTAGGAACATCATGCCTTCTGCAAGCAGCATATAAAGCACCTGCTACAACAGATTCCATGCTTCTGCCACGGACTAAGCCTCTCTGAACAGCTAAAGTATAAATCCTAGCACTCTCCTCCTCAACCGATTTAGGTAATTTTAAGTAAGAACTTACCCTCTTAAGCTCAGCTAAGGCTAATTTAAGGTTTCTTTCAATAGCTGTAGAAATCCTGTACTGCCATTTCCTTAACCTAAAGAATTTGTTTCTTTCTTTTCCACCCAGCTTAAATAAATCAGCTTTTTGTCCAACTTCAGTACCTAAACCCTGATCATACTGTGTATAGGTCATAGGAGCTCCAGCTCTACGCCTTTCACCATCCTCACTATCAAACTCTCTCCATTCCTGCGTAAAGTCCACCATCTTCTCTTCAATGACTAGTCCGCAATCTTTACAAATTATTTCTCCACGTTCCTTATTCCAATTTAAGTTAATGCCTCCACATTCAGGGCATTTTTTTACTAGTTCTGGCATTTTTTAGTCACCTATTCTCACAAATAATTTAATCACAATATTAATATACATCCACCCTCTTTTAACCAATAGTAATAAAGTATATTGACTTTATACACAATCAAAAAACAATAATATTTATAAAGAGGATACATAACTACTATATAAACCTTTCCCTTAATATTGATTAGAATGAATAAAAAAGACCCAATTCCAAAGGATTTATTTGATATTTTGGCCTGTCCAATCTGCAGAGCTGATTTACGCTACACAAAAGACAAAAATAACCTTGTCTGCGTCAAATGCAGCCATAAATACCCTATTAAGCAAGGAATACCCATTTTATTGCCTCAGAAAGCGAAATAAAGATTTTTCTGTATTGAAAATAATAGTTTTGATTTTTAATTATGCGTAAAATTGTTGTTAAGTTCAATTCAGAAAAAACTTAAAATTGTGAAAAGGGGGTCGAATCACGATATTCCAATTTTGAATCAGCAGAACCCGCAAGGTCAACACTTGTTTGTGTCAATGGGTTTCCATCTCTCCATCTATGCAATATCCTTGGAGTTACAAGATCATGTACTACTCCCATATGGGCTATATTTCCATTATCCTTTCTATAAACTGCTAAGCAGTATTTTACTGGTTCATCTAAAGTAGGCATTGCATCTACATGAACTCTAGTTTCATCTGATTCTAAGTATTTATCATCTGGTATAACCCCAACGATGTAAAGAGCCGTACCTCTACAATTAGTATCTTCTTGATGACTCCTTGCTAACTCAATTCTTTCATCAATCTTTTCTTCTATACTCATGAGATAAAAAGAATTTTAATACATATTTAAATCTTTCTTTTTTAACTACTAAAAAATAATAAAATTAAACAACTTCACCCTCACCAAACAACCTATCAAACTCTCTAACAAATCTTAAAGCTAAATTCTCATTATAAATAATCAACATATTCTCATCATTTCTATTAAATCCACTAAAGCTATAATTAGGACTTCCAGTAACAACAATCTTATTATCTATTATTATAAATTTATGATGCATATTATACTTGTTTCCATCAACCTTAATATCAACTCCAAAATCTTTTAATCTTGTATATTGTGAATTTTGGACATTTCTTTGCCTTCTTTCTATTAAAACAGATACATTAATCCCATTTATATCAGCTTTCAGCAATTCATCTGCCAGTTCTTCATGAGTAAATGAAAAAGAAGCCACTTTAACTGATTCTTCTGCATTTTTTATTAAATCGATTATTTTATAAATCCCCCCTTGAAATTCCAATTTACAATCTTCTGGACAGAAATAATTCTCAATTATTCCGATATTTGTATTTATTTTATTATATTTAACATTATCACCAGAAGAATAAATATTATTCCACAATTCATTAAATTCATCTTCATAATTCTCTGAAATATATTTTGAATTTATTATTACCAGATTATTATTATTGAATTTAGAGCCCCTTTCTGTTGGATTCATGCTTCCCGTTATCACCTGATTATTATCTATAACACAAAACTTATTGTGCATATACCTACTTGATTTTGCAACTTTTACTCCATCCCCTTTTATTTGGTCGTCATAATTACGATTATCAATAATAATCTTAACATCTACATCATGACTCTTTTTTGCAATTGTATTAATTAAATCCTTAAGATCTAAATCCCAAAATGCGCAATGAACGGAATTTTTTGCATTATTAATATTCTTCTTTATTATTGAACTGCAATCGTCTTGAGGGCAGAAATAAACTTGCGTTTTAATATTACTTTCATATAATTCTTCTGAACCAACCACATTTCTTGTTAAGGCATTATTACACCCATTTATTAATAATAAGAATGAAAAAATCAAAATAATAAAATACCTCATTTTAGCCCAAAAAATCCGAAATATTTAAATACTAATACTATTATCAAGTAACAATTAGATAAGACTATCGTTAAGTAATTAACGGTAATCTATCACCTCTTTTTCCCTAGCAAGGTCAAACTTGCTGGGGTTTTATGATCACTTTCTTCTTTTAGATTTTTTTCTGGATTTAAAACTGGAAATCTTGCTAACAAAAACTCCAAAGATAATACCTACAATTAGCGCAACAATCAATTTTTTATCAACTTTCTTAAACAAATTTACCCTTTCACTTACAGGACTTTTAAAATAAATATCCAGATTGCTTAATTCCAAAGCATATTCAGAGTAAAGCAATGCAGAAAATGGGTCTGTTTCCTTTAAAGAATTTGCATACTCAAAATAGCTATAGCCCACAATTGGAAACACCCCTTTCTCAGTTTCCTCCACCAAATTTCTTTCAACAATATCTAGCTTTTGATTTAATATATTAACAACATTTTTGTTTCTTACACCAAAAACACTCAGAACTGTATTAACATTTGCTTTTGCCTTGCTTGCCTTAAAAAGACAAAGCTCATAATTCTCTTTTTTTAAATCCTCATAAGCATAGTTAAGCTCTTTTCTCGTATTTTCCAAATTCTGGGGAAAATAAAGCTGCACATACTGCAACCTCTCTTCAACTTCAGAAAGCTTTGTCCTGCATGCATTTTCTATTATTCTATCATTAAAATCAAATTCTTTCCCTGTATTTTCCAAAAACCTGGCCCAAGATTTGGCTGAATTTACACGCTCCACTGCATAAGCCAAGTTACGCAAATTTGTATTGTTATTATCTATAGAGTCCTCTACTAGATCTAAAAATTCATAAGCCTCTAGTAGCCTTTCCTTAACAATCATGTAGCTTTCAAGATCCGTTATTGTCCTTATTCTCTCATTATCTATAACTTCATCAAAATCCCTTATCTCTCTTCTTAGCCCTCTTATCTTCTCTACTATCTCCTCTTCTGTCAAATTTAGCTGGAATAGTGATAAATAATTTAATTCCACATTAGCGCCAAAACAGTAGCTTGCTGAAGAATAATATGTGTTTTCACTGAAAGAATCCTTGCCTTTGGAAGATAGATTGATTGCATTATCTAATATTTGTTTTGTTCTGTTGTCAGTAGTTAAATTTGAAATTCTGTTTTTTAATTTAGTGCTTCTTGAGCATAGTTGTATTGCTAACATTTTCATTGTATCTTTATAGTCTTGGCTTATGGTCAGGTTTGCTTTCTTTTCCCTGAACCTCTTTCCTGTAAATTCTAATATAGCATCATCCAATGTTGGAACCTCTATAATCTCTATTTTGTGTTTTTTCCTCAGCTCCTTTAAATCAAAACTCTCATTTACGCTTTCGTTTATTTCAAAACTTTCATTATCCCCATTAATTGAGTCACCAAAAGGTATAAGGACCTTCTTTAAACCAAACCTTTCAGCAGCTTCTATTTTGGCTTTTAAGCCTCCAACAGGTCCTATTAAACCACCTGAATTAATAGTTCCAGTTATTGCAATATTTTTATCAAAATCAACATCTTTAATTAATGAGAATGTCAGGACAGAGATCGCAGCTCCGGCACTCGGTCCTGCTATTATTGGGCTGTCAGCAGTTATTGTATAGAAAAAGTCAAATTTATTACAATCAACATCTGCAAAATCGCAAGCTATTTGTTTTGCAAATCTGGTTGATATCTGTGTATCTAATCTGGTAAGAGGAAATGTCTCCAAAAAAACTCTTCCTGAACCTGGCTTTATCTCAAGAAAAAGGTCAGCAATACCTCCCACTTCACCATCAACAGTATCAGTAACTGCCAAAAGCTTCATATGCCCTTTCTCAGCGTAAACTGTAGGAAGCAAAAATATTAACAATGCAAATACAGTAACTATCACAATTTTTTTCATATATATCTAAGAATAGACTAATGCTTTAAATATTTATTATTTTTGATTTAATAATGTTTTTAAACAAAATAATCAATCACCAATTACGTTTAGTGTCTAGGATTTATTTTTCTTAAAATCCTCTTTTAATGGTCCTTCCCCTAATTTCTCAGTATACATACATTTAGGGTATTTAGAACATCCAAAAAATTTCCCGTAAATAGAACCCCTCAAAACTAATTTTCCTTCTTTGCAGGTAGGGCATTCTTTTTCTACAATACCTTTAGCAATCTCCTTAGCCTCCTTTCCAGCATCCCCCTCCACATTTTTTGAAGGACATTTCTTATTTAAACAAAAATTCTGGGGTCTTTTTCCACGTTTAATAGCAAGAACCATAGGATATTTACAAACCTCACATTCTTCCTTAGCAGGTTTAATCAACGCGTTATGGGGCAATGAAAACGTAGTTTTACATTTGGGATATTTATTACAAGCCGCAAAACTTCCATACTTACCTTTTCTCATATGTAATTCTCCATTTTTACAATTAGGACATTTTCCTAAAAGACTTAGTTCATCTCTTGTCTCAATACTTGCATCCAATAACTCTTTTCCAATCTCCTTCTCATGTTTTTTAAAATCAGAAATTATTTCTGTTATTTTTTCTTTAGCTTCATCTAGAACTTTTTCACTTTTCACTTTATTTTCAATTATCTTTTCCATTTCTTCTTCAAAATGCCTTGTTAATTCTTCATCAACAATTTTAGGTGCATATTTCTCTAAAGTTTCAACAGTCTTAATGCCTAAATTCGTCGCTTCTATTGCTTTTCCATCTACATAGCCTCTCCTGAATAAAGTATCAACAATCTCCGACCTAGTAGCTTTAGTACCTAAACCACGTTTCTCAAGTTCTTTGATTATGGAAGCAGGAGTATAGCGTTTCGGAGGTTGAGTTTCCTTGTCATGCATTTTTATTTTCTTAACGTCCACAACATCATTTTTGTTTACACTTGGCAGTTCTTCTTCCTCAATCTTCACGTACGGATCATAAAATATATGCCAACCCTTTTCAACAGTCCTTGTGCCCTTGGCAATGAAAATTTCATCTTTGCAGTTTACATCTATTGTCATTATTTCCCTTACAGCATGCTCCGCAAATGTAGCCATGAATCTCTTAACAATCAAATCATAAATTTTCTGCTCTCTTTCATTTGACAGATTAGGAACATTACCCGTTGGATAAATAGCAGGATGTGCAGGGTCTGTTTTTTTGCCATTATTCGGCTTTAATGATTTTAATGATAATAATTTTTTAGTTAGTGCCAAATATTGTTTTTGTTTTGATAATGCAGTTAAGATTTTCTTAAAGCCTAATTTATCAGATAATTGTTGAGAAGAAGTTCTTGGATATGAAATGACTCCGGATGTATAAAGCTCTTGTGCAATCTGCAAGGTCTCTTTAGGACTTATATAATGGCACCTATATGCTTCAACTTGTAAACTTGTAAGATCAAACGGAAAAGGTGGTTGTTGCTTAAATTGCTTTTTTTCTGCTTTATCAACAACTGCTTTTTTTTCGTTTTTTACTATCTTCATTACTTTATCTGCTTTTTTCTTATCCCAAAATTTGTCTTCTTTATGCCAAGCTATTATATCTGCTTTATTCACATTGCCTTGCAGCTCAATCTGCCAGAAAGGAACCGGTTTAAATGCTTTAATCTCTTTTTCTCTATCAACAATTATCTTCAAAGCAGGACCCTGAACTCGGCCTGTTGACATTAATTTAAAACTCCCGGCTGCTTTTATTGAAGAAGTCAATGCTCTTGAGTAATTTATACCATTATAAAAATCCAAGTGATGACGAGTGTCTCCCGCATTAGCTTGTTCCCAATCCAAATGCTGTGTTTTATGCTCATAAGATTCAATCAAATCATCCTTTGTTAAGGTAGAAAATTTCATCCGGTTTGCATCCTTCCTTTTGCAAGCAAAAACAATTATATTCTTCCCGATCACGCTCCCTTCCTGATCATAGTCACAAGCGATAGTAAACTCATCAGCTTCTTTTGCAAGTTTCTTTATTACACTAAGGTATTTTTTTGAAAAACCAGATTTTTTACTTATTTCAGAAGCAGGTTTCCACTCAATATCAAAAACCGGAAATCTCCAACCCTTCTTTTCTTTTTCAGCAAGACCATATAAATGACCAACAGCACAAGCAACTACAATATCTCTGTTTCCACGGGTTATCTTATAGTAAGGAACTCCATTAAGATTTTCCTTTATTGGCTTCCCATTCGCTAGAGATTCTGCTATTTTTTTTGCCGCTGATGGTTTCTCGCAAATTATTAATTCGTACATAATTTCTCTAAAAAACTTATTTAATTTAAATATCTTTGGAATAACTCAAAATGTCCAGTGGTCCGAAACGTCAAAATTTAGACGATATAGACCTTATAAAGTGATATAATTTGCACTGGACATTCACGCGTAGGATATTTAAATAACAAATTCTGTAAATATTGGAAAAAGAGAAAACGCAAAACTTCCAAATTAAGATTTTTGGTTTTTTACACAAAAATCTATTACGCAGTTTCGCTTAACATTCTCTTTTTCTACACCTCAATGATTTCTTTTAATTGAAAATAAAAAAGAAATCAAAATGAGGTGATTAAAATGAATTTAAATACACCAAATATTCAATTAAGTTTAGATGACTTTAGAAGTCAAGATATTTTTGTTTTATTGAGAAGCACATATAAAAATAATTTGCTCAAAAAAGCCATATTTAAAGCAGGCTCTCAAAGTAAATTAGCTACAATTATAAAAGAAAATATAGACTATTCAAGATTAAAACAATCTGTCATTTCTTCTTTTGTTCACAAGAAGAACTTAAGGCTAGATTTGATATATTTTCTATGCAAATTTACAGATATAAAATTTGATGAAAAACAAACCTTAGGAATAAAAGGTGTTCAAACAAGTAGAATGATTTACAATCCAGAAATAAATATTAGCCTAACTATAGAATTGGCCCAAATATTAGCTAATTTATACTGTGATGGGTCAATTGAAAAAAATAATTGTTATGTTTCTACATATATAAACGGATGCGAAGAGCTAATTGATGGATTCAAAAATAATTTTAAACTATGCTTTGGAGATCTAGATTATTACGAGAGATATACTCATGTTAAGAATGTCCGTATACCTTGTTTTATTGGAAAACTTTTATATTATAAATTTAGATTATATGAAGATAGAATCTCATCTCAAATAATTCATTCTTCTAGAGATGTCAAAGCCGCATATCTTCAAGCAGCCTTTGACGATGAAGGGACTATCCACAAGACACATGGGCAAATAAGAATCAAGATGAAACCTAAGTCATATATCAAAGATGTGCAAAAATTAATTCAAGGATTCGACATTGAAACTTCTAAAGTAATTGAAGAATACGACAAAAGAAATGGAAGGAAATATTATTATTTCTTAATAAGTGGGATGTATAATTCGAAAAAATTTCATGACGAAATTGGTTTCTTTCATCCTAAAAAGAAAAAAAGATTAATTAAGCACTTAAGAAATATAAAAACTGAAAATTATGGATACAAAGCTAAAAATATTGTTTTTGACATTCTTAAAAAACATAAATCCTCAACTACAAAACAAATCGCCAAGTTATTGAAAAGAGATAAGAGAGTTATACATCAGCATTTAACCAACTTAAAAAAGAAAAATCTTGTAAGCTTTACTAAATTAAAAAGAAAATTTGTGTATGAATATTTATGGAAGGTAATTTGATTTTTATTTTATTTCCAAAGAAATATTCAATGTTTTTGCAGAATGCGTTAAGATGCCAAGGGAGATAATATCTACTCCGGTCTTAGAATATTCTTTGATATTTTCTTGATTTATCCCACCAGAAGCCTCAAATAAAATATTTTTATTTTTATTATTTTTTTTAATATTGTTTATTTTAATTACTGTTTTTTTTATCACTGTAGGAGTCATATTATCAAACATAATAGCAAAAATTTTATTGGATTTTAAATTGTAAATTGTATCTGCTGCTTTTAATGCTTCTTTTCCATTCTTTACTTCTATCTCGACATATTTTGTTTTTTTATTCTCGCTTGCAAGAATTATTGCCTTCTTGATATTATCATTCAGTATTTCCAAATGGCTGTCTTTAACAAGTATTGCACTGCTTAAATCCAGTCTGTGCGTCAAAGCGCCTCCAACGGAAAGAGCTTTTTCATCAAACAGAGGAAACAATGTTTTCCTTGTTCCTGCAATAAAACAATTATTTTTAACCAATCTTTTCGTTTCATAAGTTAAAGTTGCTATTCCTCCCATTCTCTGCAATATATTCAGCAAAGTCCTTTCATAGTTCAGTATTTTCCTTGCATTTCCATAAATTTCAAGGATTTTATCATTATTCTTTATTTTGTCTCCATCTTTTTTATATTTTTTAACTTTAAATTGTTTAAGCAATAACAAAACTTCCTCCATTCCAGCAATTATTCCATTCTCTCTTGCAATTACAGAAGCCTTTATTTTCTTATTCTTGCTGATCAAAGAATTTGTTGTAATATCTCCTTTACCGACATCTTGCTTTAATTTATCCTTAAAAAAGTTTTCAACATAACTTTTATACTTTTTATTATTAATATTCAGTTCTTTACTCCTATCCCAAAATTCAAGAACAAGCTTATTTCTCATCTTAGTTAAATTCCAACATTCTATCTAAAGCTTTCCTTGCTTTTACTATTATATCTTGCGGCAAAGTAATTTCATGTTGATTATGTATTAATGATTGCACTACCAAAGGCATGGTTATTGATTTCATGTAAGGGCAGATATTGCAGAATGAATAAAAATTCTTGTTTGGAACATCTTCTCTTAACTTTTCTGTCATGCCGCATTCGGTTATAACAATAAAATCTTTTGCTCCATTGGAATTTGCAAATTTTGCCATTCCGCCAGTACCGCAAACATGATCTGCCATTTTTAATATCTCATCTTTGCATTCAGGATGCGCAATTATCTTTGCATTTGGATTTTTTTTCTTTAAATCAGCAAGCATTGTAGCATTTAACTTATCATGAACAAAACAGTAACCATCCCACAAAATTATCTTTTTCTTGGTTTTAGATGCAACATATCTTCCAAGATTTCTATCTGGTAAAAAAATTATTTCTTCATTTGGCAAAGAATCAACTATTTTTACCGCATTCATAGAAGTGCAGCAAACATCAGACATTGCCTTTATATCTGCAGTAGTATTCACATAACTTACAACAGCTGCATCAGGATGCATTTTCTTTACTTCTGCAAGCTTTTCAGGTGTAGCCATGTCCGCCAAAGAGCAGCCAGCATCTAAAGTTGGCAATAAAACTGTTTTGTCCGGGCTTAATATTTTAGCAGTCTCCGCCATAAATTTAACTCCACAGAATAAAATAACATCAGCATCTGTTTCAGCAGCTTGTTTCGATAAACCTAGAGAATCCCCAACATAATCACCTATCTTATACATCTCTGGTTTTTGGTAATTATGGACAAGAATAACAGCATTTCTCTGTTTCTTCAGTTCCAAAACCAGATTTATTAGTTTCTCAGTTTGTTCATCAAATTTGGTTATAGCTTGCTGTTCCATTATATGCAACATTTACCTGTTCTTTTTAAAATACTTATGCAATGAGGCAAGTTAAGTTATCAATATTAAAATTAGAGGCAAAAATTGCCTATAAATAGCAAATTATTTAAATGGTGTTATGTTCTTTATCCTAATGTATTTCATAACAAGCAATGATACTTTTGATTCATTAGAATTAAGAAAAAAAGTATCTTCATATCTAAAAAAGAAAAATATGCCCTTTATTGCAGGCAAAAATACAAAAGGTATTGATGCTGAATATATCCTGGCTATAGGCGACGATAACTTAATTTTAGAGACTTTCAGAAGTTTAGAGAAAAAACAGATTCCTTTGCTTGGAATAGCTTCCACACAAAGTTTTCTTGCGCAGTCAGATGCTGCCTCTTTTCAGCAGCATATAGATTTAATTAAGAAGAAAAAATATAAGATCTTCAAAAGATCCAGGATAGTTGCAAGCTTTAATGGCCAAAAATATTCTGCTTTGAATGATATAGGTATATTTTCTTCTAAAAGCGCTTCTTTGATAAGATATTCATTAAACCTTAATTCCGGCCAGCTATGGAAAGATAATGCAGATGGAATTATTGTTTCTACTCCTACTGGTTCTACCGGTTATAGTTTTTCTGCTCATGGCCCTATAATATTGGATGAGCCCTCAATATTATCCATAACCCCAATAGTAGTATTCTTAGTCAACTCTATTGCCTTCTCAACTGCTTCCTTATTTGTACCGGCAATATAAGATGGTTTATTGTGGCCTTGTAGCTGTTGGATTCCTTTTTTCAGTGTACCACTTGGAGCCTTTAGAGTGATACCTAACCACCTCATCAATTAAATCATTATCAAAATTAAATGAATCTAATTCAACTACGTTATAACTTAAATTATTCATAAGGCAATTTCAATTGAGGTAAGCAATTTACTGCCTCTTTTTTCTTTTCACCAATGATCTTGGTATAAATCTCGGTGGTCTTTATTTCTGAGTGCCCTAATAGATCTTTGATAACATAAATATCAGCCCCTTTAGTCAGTGCCATTGTTGCAAATGTATGCCTGGCACAATGAAACGTGATGTGTTTCTCAATGCCTGCATTTTTAATCCACTTTTGAAGTTTTTTGTTCTCAAAAGCACTGTACTTTAAGCTGAAAATATTTGAGTTGGAATCTCCTTTTTTTCCTAATAACCTTTTGGCTGTTTGATTTAGTGGAATGTATAAAATATCCTTATTTGATTTTTTCGGTCGAAACTGGAACCCTTTGTTTTTGATGTCTGACCAGCAGAGTTTTGCGATATCACTCCACCTTAAACCGGTGTAACATGAGAATAAAAATGCCCTTTTTAGCTCAGGGTTTTCACACTTTGTTTTCACAACCTTTTTTAGTTCTTTGAATGTTAAGTACTCCCTTTTCGAATTAAGTGTTTCAATAAATTTTACATTAAAAAAAGGATTTCTAACCAATATCTGATTATCAATAGCATGCTTAATGATCCAATGAAGTTTATTAAAATAATTAACAGCACTGTTTTGGGACAATTCCTTTAGTAAATATTGTTTGAAACCTTCTAGCAGCTGCTGATCAATCTGTATTAAGGTTACCTTACGTCCATCAAGGAACCTCTCAAGATGTATTAACATACTTTGCCAGTTATAAACATGCTCCTTACTAATCCTTTTTTCCTCGATAACCTTTTTAGCATATGTTACAATATCTACATGCTTTTTAAACTCAGGAGAAAACCCAAAGTTGCCATTGAGGATTTCGATTTCTCGATTGGCCCTGATTTGTTCAGCCAACCTTCTAAGTTCTTTATTTTCAAACCGGTCGGAGGAATTCTTTATTGGCTTAATTAATTTGATTTTCAAGAACTCATAAGATCGCTTACCGTTATTATATATATCTAGGTATAAACTAATACCTTTGTTAACTTTCTTTTCTCTAAGTTTTACGCTCATTTTACTGGTAGTAAGAAGAAAACATAAATAATATTGGGTAACAAGATAGCAACAAAAAATGAGAAAACAAAGGAAAGCAAGAATATACTAAAAACATATAAAATGCTGTATTACAGTAATTTACTTTCCTTTCTTTAGCTTTTGTTTTCCTTTGTTTTCATAGTTACTTTACAATACAGAAAGTGAATTACACGTA
>JADFLA010000057.1 GCA_022564635.1 Nanobdellota archaeon
AACATAAGTCCTTATCTGAGAACTCAAGTTACAAGCCACATATCATTGATACTAGCAAGAAAATAGTTGAACACTATGAAATAGTATTACCAGCTCAAAAAACTGTGACTTTAGTAATTAACGATAACTTATTAAAACTATTGGCAAAGGGAAAAGTGACAAGAACAGGAGGTGTAGTAAGAACCAAAAATGGAAAAATTTTTAAACATTTAGTTGATGTTAAGCCCAATAAGATTTCTAAAGCAATTAAAATTGTAAATGTAGCTTTTATAGCTTTTGATATCATTGAGCATGCTATAATCGACGCAAAATTGAAAGAAATATTGAAATTAGTCAAAGAAATTGTTGAAAAACTGGATGCTCAAAATATGGGGGAATACGAATCTGCAATAAAACAATTTATCGAATTATCAAAACACACAAATTTGAGAGCGAGAGAAAAACGAATACCTATTATTCAAAACGAGCTCAGCAAATCTGAAGAGATATTTAAAAAACTATATGAAGCAAAGTGGATAGAATATAATGATATAAAAGCAAAATTTAATAAAGCCGTATACTTTTCCAATAAAATTCAAAATGACATTCAGTTTTTTACCTTAAAGATTGATTCTTGTTTTCCTGCTACAGATTTTTCAACAGTATAATTGAAATTCTTTTCTTGTACAATACCTAAATTTGTTTTACTGCATTCGGATTCAAAGCATACATTTAGATTTTTCAAAACAACGTTTCCAATGTTTTTAATTTTACATTTAAGCAATGCTTTTTCATAAGAATAGAATTCTTTTTGATCAATATTACAATCAATTTCGACATCCTTGGAATAAATTTTTTCTTCTTCTTCTTTTTTCTGCTGCAAGACGTTGTTTACCTCCGCCAGAGTATAGTCTATGTCTCCTGTTTTTGATTTTATGTTCGCATTCTTTTTAGATCCTTTTATGGTTCCTACGCTAATAGGGAAGGTGTAAATAAAATTTTTCTTCAAATCTTCTGTCAGTTTAACGATCCAGAAAATGCTCTTTTTCTCATTTGGTTTTAACAAAATATTCCTGAAAGTCTCTCCAATAACCTTTACTTCTTTTGGTTTTGAAATGTAAATTTCTGATGAAATATAATAATCCTCAGTGTTTTCCAAAATAACTTCTATTAAGTTATAGGATCCAAATCCAATGTTTTCCTTCCAAGTATTAATATCCAAGTTTACGGGATCTATAACTCTTCCAATTATTTGATCTAAGCTAGCGTCTATATCTAGTTTTTCTGTTTCTAAATCTATGTTTCTTGATACCCATCTATATTGTACAGAAGGATCGTTGCTATCTACAGCTTCTTTTAATTTTACATGTGTTGGATCTATGTAACCAAATTGTCCATAAGTTACATCAAAAGGGACCCAACCATAACCAGGAAAATAAATTTCTGCCCATCCATGACTTCCCCAATTGTCTGGAAACAAAGGACTGTTTGTGTATACAATTCCAGAAACAAACTTTCCAGGAATGCCTAAAGACCTTAGCATTGCAATGAATAATGAAGTTAATTCGTCACACACGCCCTGCCTGTTGTCTATGACCCAAGAAGCTTTTTGGCTTACCTCTGCAGTCAAAGTGCTTAAATCATACTCTATATTGTTTTTTGTCCATTCTGCTATTTTATGCACAACAACATACAAATCATCTTCTCCTTCAGCAATTTCTGAAGCAAAACCTATAACATCTTCATCATCAGAATTAATTATTTCGCTAGGTTGCGTAAATTCATTTAATTCTTCTGGTAAATCAAGTATAGGAAATTTTATCTTGTTTTTTATTTTAACAATATTGTTGTTTGTTTTTATTTTAGTATTATATCCGAAACTTATTTTATTTGTTGGATTTTTCCAGCTAAACTGCATTGCATTATTTTCTATGTCTGCATCTGGAGTAATTTCAAGATCAATTACTTTCTGTCCAAAATATTCATAAGGATAATGGGAAAGGTTTACATCAATGTATTTAACACTATAATCAGAGGATGTTGGCTTTATTTTCGCTTCTGAAGATACATCAATGTTAATTATTAAGCTTTGAGAGTTGTAGAACCAATCATCCTCTTGTGCATAAATTAGAGTAGGTAAAATAAAAATAATCATTAAAAACAATAATATTTTATTCATTTGCTTGTTTTTGATTTTTTTGTTTAAAAAGATATTGATTTAGAAACATTCTAATATTACTTATCTTTTACAAATTTAATGGCTGCGGAACTTTTAGCAATAAGTAGCGCATTTTTTTTAGCATCGAGTGGAGTAGTCGCAAGAATAGCCCTTATTAAAAAAGGCTCCCCATTTACAGCTTTTCTGACATTTGCATCCGGTACAGTACTTGTGTGGTTACTTGTTTTAATATTAGGGCAGGAGCTTCCAAACAAAACTGGGGCTTTATTTTTCATTTTAAGGGGGATTATAGATCCGGGGATTGTTGCATTTATTATTTATGTTGCATTAAGGAAAATAGGAGTAGTTTTTGTAACACCCATAATAGCAGCATCCCCATTAGTTTCAACTTTACTTTCTGTCATCTTTTTAAAAGAAATTCTTACTTTATTTATAGGCTTTGGCACTGTTTTGATAATATTGGGAGCAGTCCTGCTGAGCTTCAGGCACACTCAAAACAAGGCCTATTTAAAATATATAATAATGGTTGGAGTTAGTTCTTCAATTATAGGGGTATCAGCATTCCTTACAAAATTTGCACTCAATATCTCCGATACTCCTGTGAGCGGTTTAGCTTTTTCATTTACTACAGGGATTATAGTTCAAATTCTCATCATAACTTTTCTCAAAAAATGGAAAGATTTGCACATGGGCTGGAATAATGCCAAATTTTTCTTTTTATCAGGAATTTTCGTTTCCATCGGATTCGTATTTGGCTTCTTGGCTTTTTCGAAAGGCGATTTAATAATTGTAGCACCTTTGGTCAGTATGATGCCATTATTTGCGTTAATCTTATCGCATTTAATTCTTAAAAAACACGAAACAATAACTAAGAATATTATCATCGGAACCGTTTTTATTGTCCTTGGAGTTGCAATACTCGCATTTGTTTAGAAAAGATTTAAAAGGAAATACTTTAATCTATTAATCTATGCCGAGGTCGCATAGCCTGGCCATTGCGGAGACTTTTGCTGCAAGATTGCTAAGGCTTTTTTCCTTTGAGGACGGTCGCTTTAATCCTCTGTCCGAAAGGGCACGTGAGTTCAAAACAGCTTTTTTGCTTACGCAAAAAACCTGGGAAAATGCGGTGAACTTATCTAAGAACAACAGACTCTTCGAGTCTGGTTCACGGTCGTTCACCTAGGATTTTGCTACGCAAAATCAGAAAAGCTGATGAAAGTCTCACCCTCGGCGTTTTACTCATTAGGAAAAAAGAAGTAGGAAAAAATCAGTATTGTCACAATCCTTGTTCAACTAAAATTTCCATTAATTTATCTTCAAGAACTTGGGGTTCATCTGGGTCTATTCGTCTATCATAATGAATCCCTCTAAAAATTCGATACTGTTTAGAAATATAATCTTCACTAAATCCAGTATATAAAAATACTGGAGGTTTATTTTCATCTTCTTTAGTATTTTTCATAATATCCCTCAACTGATCAGTTTGATGATCACGCTCAGCACTTGGGTCAACTAAAAAAGCAACAATTTTCCTATTTTTTCCAGGTTGTTCTAACCATGGAATCACCCCACCAACAGAATCTTTTACGAAAACACTAATCCCAAGCCCATGATTACCATGAGTAAAATATACATTTTCTGAATAGCGGACATCAACTAATGCTAATAACATACTTTCCATATTATTTTTGGAATACATAAAGTTTTTTAAGTCTTTCTAATATTTAACTGCAAGTTGATAATTCTCTTCCATTATTATAATATTTTCAAAACTTTTATTAATAATAGTAAATTTTATTTCAAAATGTCAACAGCAACTGAACTAAAAAAAGGAAGTTATTTTATCCATAATAACGAGCCAGTTAGAGTTAATAGAAAAGAGGTTGTTGTTTATGGAACCCATTCTCATAGTAAATTAAAATTATTTATTCAAGGTTTGAATGATAAATCTGAAAAAGAACTCAATATACACCATCATGATAAAGTTGAAATTGTTGATATAATAAGGAAAGTAGGACAAGTAATTTCTAAAACTGATGATAAAGTTCAGATAATGGATAATGTAAGTTATGAGACTTTAGATGGTACAGCACCAAAAGAATTGCATGATGAATTAAATGAAGGTGATCAAGTAACGTTTATTGATTTTAAGGGAAATATCCAGATTATTGAAAAAAGAGAAAGTTAGTTATCAGCAACATTTTTAAACAATCATTATTTCTTGATTTTTATACAGCGGAGTAGGGCAGTCAGGAGTGCCCGGAGAGCTAGTGACCTGCTAGTACGGAAGGCTCATAAGCATCTCTGTGATACCCTCAGATATTGTGAGTTAACTCACGATAGAGGAAGTCGGAAGTTCAAATCTTCTCTCCGCTATTGGGTTGTGGCATTTGCCACTCCCATTTTCTTTATTTTCTTTAAAATTATAGAATAAGCTAATATTAACGCACCCTTCTATGCTGGTCGTCTGTATGCAAGCTATGTTTAATTTCTCTTATAACATCCCTAAAGGACATGTGCAGGGCTTTGTCTAAGTCCCAATCATGTGATTTCGTAGAAACAAAAATTCTTGTAGGGGCCATTACCTTGACATGAATGGAATACTTTTTTTCCCTTCCTTCTTTTTCATAGCTCTTTATGTGGATTGCTACAGAATTTATTTTTTTGATCTCTCTTTGTATTTTGCCAAAATATCTGTTAGCTAATCTATTAACAGCCTCCACCTCCATCTCATCCAAGTCTTTTATGCCTATAATTTGTATTGGTTCCATGAATTTTATAATTCATTAACTGGTATTTATATTTTATTGTTAACGATAGCTATGCCAAAGCAGACTAAAGTCAAAATGGTGCATCTTGATATCAATATTAAATATCATTTTGTTATGATACGCACCATTTTAATTTCAAATTTAACATGATATTACCCATCCACCTCCCCCGTGAATTGCGAGCGACTCGCAGTCGCTCGTCGCGTTCACTAGGCACAGCTAATTTTTGTATGTAACTAATCAAAACAAAAACTATTTAAACTTTAAAACCAAAAATATTTTATCGGGGTTAATATGGACGACTTAATGAAGTTAGGTGGAAACATAGAGCTTTCTGGTTTTGGAGATATAGATGGTGCCTCTATGGTTGTGTTAAAGAAGATAATAGGCAATTATGCAAGGCACATGACAGAAATTAGTGACAAGTATGAGAGCTTGAAAGTCACAATGAAGCCAGTACATGAATCAGAAAAAAGCGAAAAGTATGAGATACATGCGCAGCTTATGAATTCTGGCAAGAGTGTTGTTTCTGAAGTTGTTGAAAGAAACTTATTTGTAGCTGTAGACAGTGCTTTGAAGAAAATAGAAAGTGAAATCAGCTGATTTTCTTTTGCTGTAAGTCTCTGCCTTTTTTTAGGCTTATTATCTGGATTAATTTTAAAGCATTTATTTCCTGCTTTAGCTCATCCATCTCATCTTTTAATTCGTATATTAACTCATAATTGTGCTGTATATTATCGGTACTCTCACTAACAACATTAGGCAGATCTGAAAAGTCGGTAAATTCCCTTCGTATCTGCTTTATCCACGAATCCACATTGTCTATGAAAATTTTGACTTCCGGTTCCATTTTTGTGGTAAAAGGTCGAAAATCTTTGATTCTCAAAAATCCTTAGGATTTTTGGAATCTACTGGAAATCTTTGATTTCCATTAGATTTCCGAAATTTAAAAGCCAAAGAGGCATGATATCATAACGTGAAAGGTCAATTGAAATAAATCATTTGTCCTCGTTTACGATATCTTTTCAGCCTCTTTTGACATAAACTAATTGTTAAACTAGTATACACATCTCTATATTGTCCATATATAAAGGTTTCGGATTGAATGTATACTGGAAGATATATGTTTAAGTAGAGTTGTTGAGAAGTTGGTTTGTAAACGGTTTTGCACATTAACTATATTTCTAGGAAGAGGTTTGGCTATAAAGTTTGCAAATTATCCGAATAAGATAAAGCTAAAAAATCTGTTTAACATTGTATTCAGAATAACTAAACTAATTCTTTTCCTAATAAAAAACAATAGTATTCTGATGATTTCAAATGGAAAGATTTATATTTCATTTCAAGTATTGTAAATATTTAGTGAATAATGATGAGAATACCTTGGTTATCAGGAAAAAAACCTTTAGAGAAAGTTGAATCTATTTTAGTTACTGATATTAGGGATGAAGCAAGATTAGAACAAATTTCAGCAGTAATGAGAAAACTTGCGGCTGAGATAACATCGGCATATAAGGGGAAAAAAACAAGAAAACTACAACGTCTTAAAGAAGAATGGATGACAATAAGAAGAAAAGAAGATGATATAATACGCCAAGTGTTAGCCGACCATAAGGCTTTTGAGGTATATCATAATCTTGGAATGAAGTTTGATCGGGATGGAAGGTATATTGAGAAATAAGTTTATTCTAGGAAGAGCTTTGGCTATAAAAAGTAAAAAATAGGCTTGGCTCGAATACGAGTTTTTATCATTACTATCGTGTAGTAAAATACCGAAAAGTTTAAATACTTGGACTTCTTATATCAAAGATTATGGCAACTGCTAATACAATTGATGATATAGCTACAGGAGGAGCAGGACATACATTATACGCAGGAACCGCACCGGTTCCAATGCTAATGCAAATTAGTAGATTATATCAGCAGAAACCAGAACGTTTTTCTAATGCTCTTGGAAAAGAAGAAAGTGATATCTGGCATCTTGTAGATGCGCATAACATAAGAGATGATGCTTTGTTAAATCCAGTAAGAAAAGGTATAAATGATCCAGAAGATTCAGAGATGCATCTTGAACTATTAGCAGATTCGTCCATTGGAGCCCGTGGTATGGAGGCCTATGCAAAGGCCACTTGTGCTGTGTGGGACACATATAAGACAGATAGAAGGAGTGCTAGAAGACCAGCAAATGTGAGTGAAGTTCTGCAAGACTATAAAGAAGATGGACCACTATTTAGAATAACTTGGGGAATGAGACAAGGCCGAGGTTACAATAAGTATACTGCCCTAATGGGCGAAAAGGATTTAGCAGCAGTGTTAGAACAACTTGAAAATAACTATGGATTGTTAACCAAGACAGTAGAAAAGCACTTTCCAAAATTTGTTGAAGTATTTTACGCAAATGGTATGCCAGTTCCGGAATGGGCTGAATTGAGCTTTGAATCTACCAAAAGAGATTATCAAAGACATCTTGAAACAGTAGAACGTAGAAGCAGACAAGCAAGTGTATCAGCTAGCAAACCTACACAACGTAGACGTAAAAAGAGATTTGGTATTTTTTAACTTTTTAAACACTAATTCCGAACCAAGCCCAATAATAGATTTCTCAAAAAACACGTTATTAAACCCTCCTCTTAAATCAAGGGCTTTCTAGGGCAATAAGTTTTGATTAAGAATTTGTATATTTTAAAATTATATATATTTCTGTTGTAAGTACCGGAGGATTCCAGTTAATTCCTTAAAAACCCTATCAATAGCCTCCGCCGTCGTATCCTTACTAAGGTCATATTCATGCTTAAATAGTACTCCCCTATTGTTTTCATTACCTATATCTATTTTCTGAGGAGATTCGGGTCGAAAACCTCTAAATTCAAGTTGACCCGTAAAATCTTTTACAAAACCTTCTAAATCTGTTATGTTGGGAAAGTTACCTCCACCCGCACCAACAATGGAAGGTCCTATGGGTTGATGTTGTCGCACCTCATTATTGTATTTTGTTTCGTAAGCGAAAGAATATAGCTTATGCTTAGCGTTGTCTAAAAAAAACCCCACATTAACTGATCTTGGCTGAGTTGGTTCAGTTTTTGATTGTTCCACTGTAGGTTTGACATCATATCTACCGGGTGACTTTTCTCCCCCAAGTTCATCTAATGCTTCAGCAAGTTCTGCATTTAAAAAATCACCCCATGGACTTTTAGGTTGTTCTTCTTGTTCCATGTAAGCATAATAATATATTGTGTTTTATAAATTTTTTGCCAGAAAGTTATTTTTAAGATATTGTGGAGAAACCTTTAGTTAAAAACCCTCCTCTTAAATCAAGGGCTTTTTGGGCAATAAGTTTTTAATACACTAATTCTTACCAATATAAAATGAAACTAACTAAAGAAGAATGGATTGAGGAATTTAAGAAAAGGTGTAATGAAGCTAGAAAGTTGCATCCTGATTGGGCCTATGATAAAGTTCAATTGGTAGTGTCAAGAGAT
>JADFLA010000058.1 GCA_022564635.1 Nanobdellota archaeon
CTGGTCTTTGTAAGAATTTATGTATGCCATTTTATCACCTCTTTTTTAGACGACAAACATGTTATTTTTAGACGAGAACTAGTATTTATATTTTATGAATTGTGGGACAGCCTGACACATTAGATGCCGTTTTGTCCTGCCGGGATTATTATAGATATAGACTTATAGATTATGAGGTTTGATAGAATATAGGTTATACTTACAACTCAAAGTTTTCCCAAAGCAATAACAAAATCCTTAACTTTTGGATTCGATAAAGCTCTGTCTAATTCTTCATTTATTTGTTCTTCTTGTTCTTTATCCATTTTGCAAGTTCCTCTTCTGATATATCTCTGTATCTTATCTTTTTAAATATTTCTACTTCTTCCTCTGTTTTTTCAATATCTCTCTTTATATTTTTATATATAAAATCGTTTGTAACTAAATAGGCAGTTCTCCTATTTCCACTTGCAAATAAATGTGAAATTGTTAATTCCTTCAATAAAACTGCTGATTTTATATAAATATCCCCTTTCTTTCTTTTTGCTTTTTCTATTATCTCTTGTATTTGATGCTTTGTTCCCAGCAATTCATGTTTATCTGCCTTCTTTGCTCTATATACTTCTAACACTCTTTTATTGGTTGTTATTATCTCTTCAACTGCGGGATATTTTATTCTTGACATTTTATTAGTTAAACCTTCTAACCATATGTTTATTTTATTTTAAATCTTTTTATTTGTTTTTGATTTTTAAACATTTCTAAATTAATTAAAAATCAATTTAAGAAAGCAGCTTCTCAACACTTTTCTTATGTTCCTCTTTCCCTTGTACCAACAATTTGCCATTCTTATATAATGTAATAGTGCATGGACCTTTCATTCTTACATGCTCATGCTCTGTTGATGTTGGGATGAATTTATAGCCAAAATCTTCTAATTTTTTTAATTTTTCGATAACACTTTTATTTTTATGTTCAACTTTCTCTATAAACTGAGAAAAATCTTCTAATTTACTTTGAAATTTTTTGTTCAAAATATTCTTGTAAGGAAACCAACTTTTTCTGAATAAATCCGGATACTCTTCATAATACTTTTCTAGGAATTTTACTGTTTTAGAATCCGTCATATAACCACTACCAAAATCAATTTTTATTTTCTCCTTTATTTTTTCTATCTCGTTGTCTCTAGTAACTTTTGCTAATATAGAAGCGGCACTTACGATTGGATAATTTAGATCAGCTTTATGCTCAAGAATTAATTCTATATTTTTATTATTAATCAATTCAAATAAATATTGTTTATAACTTTTAATATTGTTGCTAGGAGCATCTATGATTGCCTTGTCTGGCTTAAGTAAATTAATAATTTCTGCCGATTTCCTCGCTTCCAACTTATTTAGATTTAAGCCATCATGATTATTAACAGCATTATCTATTTCATCAGGAAATACCGTAATAATCTCATATTTATAAGAAATATCTTTTATTTTATCAAACAAAGATTCTCTTTTTTTCTTTGTTAATAGCTTTGAATCTTTGACCTTTAAATTAACTAGTTTTTTTTCATCTTCTTCTTTCAACAAAATACCGCACATTACTAAGGGACCTACTACTGGACCTCTACCGGCTTCATCAATTCCACAAATTAATATAATTACCACCTATCTTTTTAATAATAAGATTAGAATTAAAGGATTATATAAATTTTTGGGAATATTTATTAAATTTAGTATAGTGAAATCTATGATGAACTAAATAATGGCTAATTGTATAAAATTTTTCCATCTTATTTCTCCTCAAATTCTTCCATTTTGTCTTCTGTATTTATGCTTTCCAATTCTTCTTCCTTTTCCATTTCCAGCATTTTTTCACCTCTTATTTAAAATTTTTATAGAAATATCTGATGTTCTCGCAAATTTTATGTAAAGAACATCAGGGGTTGTTTAGACAATAATAATGCCAACTATTAGAATACTCATAATATTTATTTTATTTATTATGGACATTTTATATTATTGATATAATAGGTTATATATAAATATTTTGTTACAAAATGATCATAATACTAAGAAACTTAATGCGAATCGTAATCTAGTTCGTTAATATCGTATCCGGACCGAACATAATAACTTTCAGCTTTACCTAGGAGTGTAGCAATGTGCTCATTTGCAGTTGATTTAGGATCCCCTTGATTAATCTTAACTTTTAAAACCAAGAATTGTATTTATTGCTCTCTCTAGGCTTTCACGATTACCTTCGTTCAAATCTAGTTCTGCCTGTGTTATTTTATCTCTTCCACTGGCATCAAGTCTAAAATCAAAATATTTAAGAAGTGCATTTATATCTTGTCTTATCCTCTGAGGTGTAACGCCTTGTTCCTGAATTTGTTGTCCCATTTTATTTTGAATTATAGTAAGCTTTTTGTAAAAAATGTATCAAATCACATATGCTCCAAAGCTTTTTGCATCATTGGAATTACAGCTTCCACTTCATCTTTAAACATCCTACCTACTTTAGCAAACTTCCATTCTCCATCCTGGTTTCTGGTTTCTCTTGAAATTTGCAATTTCTTTTCCCCATCATTATAAGAATAAACACCTACTTTGATTTTTGTTGTTTCAAATTCTTTTGTTTCTGAAAATAATTCTTTATCTAAATTTTTGTCAAATGCCATAATAATCACCAATAAAAAGAAATTATAATTGTTTTATAAGGGTTTGGATTTCTATAAAGAAAAAAGATAGAATCGAGTTTACCTTTATTTAGGTGCATACAATTGTTCTTTGGTTTGGGTATATTGAGCTGAATGTGTTGTAAGTAGTTCCAATGCACTTACTAGCAATACTATGCCACTATAGTGAGGTTGTTCACGACTCCTCATACCACGACTTGGATTAATTCCTAGATCAGGTTGCAATGCAATAAAATGCTTAGAGGGATTTTTTAACTCAAAAGTGTGACTCATACGCTCACCATTTTTTGCTGTGCTATCTACCAATATTGCAATGTCGTCATCATTTAAACCTCTCACAGATTCTGCTTGGCTGTGCCATACCCTCCCATCTGTCTTTAAGTACTCTGCAAATAATGGATGATTTGGTGTTATGATTGCACTACTATTTGATTTCAGATTGCGCCAGCCATATACCCCCATATCATGATCATCTAGTTCCCATGGTTCTCTACAATCTAACCGCTTAATCTGTCCATCGTAAGCTGCTCCAGATAAGGGATGGCCAGCAGATTGTGCAAGCACTGGTACTCTGGTTTCTCGAATCATCTCCATGAGAGGTCCAAACCTATCGCCAAAATCACGGTAAGCTACGAACTTTGTTGTTTTTCCAGAAAAAGTAATAAGTGCATACTCACTAGGTTTTATTTTATCTAATCTACTATATTCAATAATTCTTGGTTCTCTTCCAGTCAAAGCTTCCATAGCACGAAATGTGTCTGAATTCCTTGCGGCACGATCTGCACCGTCCCGTTCATCATACATTTCCACGAAAAGTGCTCTACCTTCTGCTCTAAAATATCTCAAGAGTTCTTGGATGCTTTTTTCAACACTTTCTTTGGTATCTTCTGGTATGCTTCTGGCATTCCTTAATTCATTAATCATAATATTAGTCACTATTTTAACCACTTGGAATTTCCTAGAAAGATGCCTGCTATTTAAACCTTCCTACTTGTTACTACTACAAAGACGTCAGACTTAAAAATTCACAATTCCTAAATTAAATTTAATGAAATAATAAAATTCAATCATATTCATCCCATTCCTTAATCTCCAAATCTTCCATCTTTAATTTAGAAATAGACTCAACAAACAACTTTGTATTCTGAGGATCCGTCAACAAAGGAATGTTAAAATCAGCTGCTTTTCTCCTGATTAAATAATCATTTGTAAGCTCTTCTTCTTCAAAGCTTTTAGGAATATTTACAACTAAATCAATTTTCCTGTCCTTAATATAAGTCAAAACATTTGGCTCTTTTTTTTCAAGAGGCCAATGCAAGACTTTTGTTCTTATACCATTATTTTTTAAAAAATCATGAGTTCCTTTTGTTGCGTATAAATTATAGTCCATTTGTTGTAGTTTTTTTACACTTTCTAACAGATAAACTTTACTTTTTATTGGGCCAGTTGATAATAAAACATCACTTTTCGGTATTTTAAAGCCTACAGATAACAAAGACTTCAAAAAAGCCTCATTTATGTTTTCTCCTAAGCATGCAACCTCACCTGTTGAAACCATCTCTACTCCTAAAACAGGATCTGCTCCATGCAATCTAGAAAAAGAAAACTGTGGGGCTTTAACTCCAACATAATCCAAATCTAAAGTATTATACTCTCCCTTTTCCTCAATTCCAAGTATTGCTTTTGTTGCCATATCAATAAAGTTGTACTTAGTGACTTTTGAAACAAAAGGGAAGCTTCTTGAAGCCCTCAGGTTACATTCAATAACCTTTATTTCATTACTTTTTGCTATGAATTGTATATTAAATGGCCCTGTAATTGACAAAGCAGCTGCAATTTTTTTCGCAATTTCTTTTATTTTTCTTATAGTCTCTATATAAGTAAATTGCGGGGGTAAAACTAAGGTTGCATCTCCTGAATGGACTCCTGCATTTTCAACATGCTCGGAAACTGCATAAATAAGAACCTTGCCTTCATAAGCAACTGCATCTATCTCGATTTCTTTTGCATTTGTAATAAATTTGCTTAAGACAACAGGATGTTCTTTACTTACTTCAGTTGCCTTTTCTAAATATTTCCTTAAATCTTTATTATTAAAAGCAACAGACATTGCTGCTCCAGACAAAACATAACTGGGTCTTATCAAAACCGGATACTTTACCTTACTAGCAAATCTTTCCGCATCCTTTATTTTTGTAGTTTCTATCCACTCTGGCTGATCAATTCTTAATTTATCGCATAATTTAGAGAATTTGTGCCTGTCTTCTGCATTGTCTATGCTCAATGGATTTGTACCAAGAACCTTTACTTCTTGACTATACAATCTCATTGCCAAGTTATTAGGTATTTGGCCGCCCATAGAAATTATTACACCCAAAGGCATTTCTTTTTCGTAAATATCTAAAACTCTTTCAAAGGTCATCTCCTCAAAATATAATCTATCACAAACATCATAATCTGTTGATACAGTTTCAGGATTATAGTTTATCATTATTGTTTTGTGCTCTAAATTTTTCAATGTTAAAACTGCATTAACACAGCACCAATCAAACTCAACAGATGAACCGATCCTATAAGCGCCGGAGCCCAAAACAATAACAGAATTTTTATTGTCAAATTTAACATCATCCCTGCTTCCATTGTAGGTCAAATAAAGATAATTTGTTTTTGCAGGATATTCAGCAGCTAAAGTATCTATCTGTTTTACATAAGGCACAATACGATATTCTTTCCTCAAATTTCTAATTTTCAATAGATTATGCTCATAATTTTTATTATTGAACAATAACCTTGCAATTTGAAAATCGGAAAAACCTTGCTGCTTTGCTAATCTTAAAAGTTCTTTCGGTATGCTGTTTATTTTGTATTTTTTAATTTCCTTTTCTGTATCAACAATATTTTTTATTTTGTACAAAAACCATTTGTCTATTTTTGATAAAGAATAAATTTTTTGTATTGAATAGCCTTTTTTTATTGCTTCTGCTATAGCAATTATTCTTTTGTCAGTAGGATTTTTTAATTCCGAATCTACGTTATTATTTATTTTAATACTGTTACATACTAAGCCATGCAATCCTATTCCCACCATCCTCAATGCCTTTTGCAGAACTTCCTCGAATTTTCTTCCTATTGCCATTACCTCTCCTACAGATTTCATTTCACTTCCTATTTGGAAGCTTACTTTCTTAAATTTCTCTAAATCCCATCTTGGTATTTTTATTACAATATAATCCAATGCAGGCTCAAAGCAAGCTTTTGTTGTTTTTGTAATAGAATTCTCTATCTCAGTCAAAGAATAACCCAAAGCAAGTTTTGCAGCAATAAAAGCTAAAGGATAGCCAGTTGCTTTTGATGCTAGTGCAGAGCTTCTGCTTAACCTTGCATTAACCTCTATTACTCTATAGTCCTCTGATTCTGAATCAAGAGCAAATTGTATGTTGCATTCTCCAACAATTCCTAAATGCCTTATAACCCTTATAGAAATCTCTCTTAAGTTATGATATTCTGCATTAGTTAATGTTTGAGAAGGAGCAACAACAATGCTTTCTCCAGTATGTATGCCCATTGGATCAAAGTTTTCCATATTACATACAGTAATGCAGTTGTCATAAGAATCCCTAACTACCTCATACTCTACTTCTTTCCAACCTCCAAGATATTTTTCTATTAAAATTTGAGAAGAATAAGAAAAAGCCCTTGTTAAGATTTCTTTTAACTCTTTTTCATTATAAGCTATTCCAGAACCTTGACCACCTAAAGCATAAGCAATCCTCGCCATAACCGGATATTTTATTTCTTTAGCAACTTTAAGGCCATTATTTATATTTGTAACTGCTTTGCTTTCAGGCACTTTAACATCAATTTCAGATAATTTTTTCTTAAATAGATTTCTATCTTCTGTTTCCTTTATTGCTTTTATTGAGGTTCCCAAAACTCTAACATTGTATTTTTTTAGAATATTTTTATTGTATAATTCAACCCCGCAATTTAAAGCAGTTTGTCCACCAAATGCAAGCATAATTCCATCTGGCCTTTCTTTTTTTATTACTCCTTCTACAAAGTATGGAGTCACAGGAAGAAAATAGATTTTATCTGCCATGCCTTTACTGGTTTGGATCGTAGCAATGTTAGGATTAACAAGGACTGTTTCAATACTTTCTTCCCTTAATGCCTTTAAACATTGACTTCCCGAATAATCGAATTCTCCAGCTTCTCCAATTTTAAGACTGCCTGATCCCAATACAATGACTTTTTTTACTTTTTCCATTTTAATTTTTATGATTTATCGTTGTTAATTTTTTAAATTGAATTATTTTTATTTTTTAATGAGTCATAGGATTATTAATTGTAATTTTTCTTTTATCCAAAATTTTAATAAAATCATCAAATAAAAACTCAAGATCCACGGGTCCAGGTGTTGCCTCAGGATGCATTTGAATACTCCTAAAAGGTTTCGTCTTATGCTTAATACCTTCATTTGTATTATCATTTATATTTCTAAACCAAGGTTCCCAATCTGATGGTAAAGTTTCTGTATCAACAGCAAACCCATGGTTTTGCGTTGTTATAAAGCACCTTTTTGTTCCTTCCATTAAGCATGGTTGATTCTGGCTCCTGTGGCCATATTTTAGCTTGTAAGTATCTGCACCTGCAGCCAAAGCTAATAGTTGGTTTCCCAAACATATACCAAAAATTGGAATCTCTCGATTAATTGCTTTCCTGATGTATTTTATAGTTCTCTTACACATCTTAGGATCTCCTGGACCATTACTTATAACAATACCATCAAAATCAAACTTAAAGAAATCATAATCATAAGGAACTCTTATTGCATTCAAATTTCTTTTGATCAAATTCCTTATAATATTATTTTTAACTCCACAATCAATCAAAACTACAACCTTATTTTTTTTATAATTATCATTATTTATTTCTTTAATCATTGAATTATTATCTATTATTATGTTTTTATTATCAATTGGGTCATAAATTATTGGTTTTTTTATTGAAACTTGCTTAACAATATCAACCTTATTTGGATCATAAAACTTAACATCTTGATCATTAATTATTATTTTTCCTAACATAACACCTTGTTTTCTTATTTTTTTAGTTAATTCCCTAGTATCAACATCAAAAATTCCAGGAATATTATGCTCTTTAAGCCATTCAGCCAGGCTTTTTTTTGCGTTCCAATGAGAATATTCAAAAGAATAATCAGAAATTACTAAACCTTGTATTTGTATATTATCAGATTCAAAATGTTTCTTTAAATCAAACTTGTCTTTTTCATCAGAAGGAACACCATAGTTTCCGATTAATGGATAGGTCAAGCACAAAATCTGGCCTTTATAACTAGGATCTGTTAAAGATTCAGGATAACCAACCATTCCAGTAGAAAAAACTACCTCACCACTTACAGACCTATCTGAAGCAAATGAGCAACCGTAAAAAACAGAGCCATCTTCAAGAATAAGCTTAGCGTTCTTTATTAACTGCATATTAAAAAAAAGATATAGTGGAGCATTGTTTATAAATTTTTTTGTTTTTTCTAAACTGTTTTATCCGTTTATTATTTCCCTTCGATAACTTAAATTGCCTCTTCATTTTTAATTTTTCCTCATTTTCCTAAGAAATGCCTGTTGTGGGGTCTCTAAAACATCAAACTTAAGAGCACTAT